>NZ_JBLROA010000024.1:0-87164 GCF_047921505.1 Micromonospora sp. SL1-18
TGACATGTCGCACCGGCCGCCGGCCCAGAGCGGTCGCGTAACGTCGGCGAAGATTGTTATCGCCGGTGGATTCGGCGTCGGTAAGACGACGCTGGTCGGCTCGGTCTCGGAGATCACGCCGCTGACCACAGAGGCGATCATGACCTCCGCCGGCGTAGGCGTCGACGACACCCGGCAGGTGCCGGGCAAGACAACGACCACGGTGGCGATGGACTTCGGTCGTATCTCGATCGACCGGGATCTGATCCTGTACCTGTTCGGTACGCCGGGTCAGACGCGGTTCTGGTTCATGTGGGACGAACTGGTCCGCGGTGCCATCGGCGCCGTGGTGCTGGTCGACACTCGTCGACTGGCCGACTGCTTCGCCGCGATCGACTTCTTCGAGCACCGGCGGCTGCCGTATCTGGTGGCCATCAACTGCTTCGACGGCATGCAGTACCACGACCCGCAGGACGTCCGGGACGCGCTGGCCATCTCCAGCGACATACCGGTGGTGCCGTGCGACGCCCGGAACCGGGAGTCGACCAAGCACGTGCTGATCTCGCTCGTCGAGTACGTGCTCACCATGCGGCGTTCGCGGGCCGTCGCGCCCGCCTGATCGGCGTCACGAAGCGCCCGGTGGCCGCCGGTCACCGGGCGCTTCACGCTGCCGCAGCAGGCCGGCCGGCCCGGCCGGTGGTGCCGGGGCGATCAGGAGTACGGGGTCCAGGCGCCCCGGCTGACCACGTAGACGCCGAGCGAGTCCCGCTCCATCCCGCGCCGTGCCGGATCGGGGCGAAGGCGTACGCGCCCGCGACGCCCTCGATCACCTGGGTCTGCAGGCACGCCCGCAGCCGCCCACGGTCGACGCTGGTCGCCGCGCGGGCAGCCGCGGCGAGCAGTTGGACCGCGTCCGAGCCGTACGGGGCGAAGCCGCTGAAGCTGCCGTACCGCTGGATATAGCGGTAAGTGAAGTCCCGCCGGGCCAGTTCCGCCGTGGTGGTCGTGGTCAGCGTGCTCGCGGCCAGGCAGGCCGGGTGCACGGCGTACGCGCCTTCGGCGGTGGCGGCGTTCGCCCCGGAGAGCGTGTCCTCGGCGACCGCGCCCGGGTCGAAGAAGAGCGCGCCCTTGTGGCCGGCCTGTCGCAACTCTCGGGCCGCCGCGCCGGAGTCCGGTGCGGTGCCCCAGACGACTACGCCGTCCGGGTCGCCGGCCACGGCCCGTCGTGCGGCGGACGCCAAGCTCCGCCCGGCGGCGGGCAGGCGTACGGTCTGCGCCAGGGCCACGTCGGCGTCTCGCAGGGCATTGCGCACCGCCGGTACGCCGGAGTCGCCGTGCATCCCCTCGGCGGCCAGCAGGGCGACCCGCCGGACCTGCAGTGAGTCGATCAGGCGGGCCATCCGGCGGGCCACGTCGCCGGCGTCCGGGGTGAGCTTGTAGATGTACGTGCGCTGGGCCAGCGACAGCACGATGTCGTTTCCGGCGGCCAGCGACACGAACGGCACCCGGAGCTTCTGGGCGACCTCGACGATCGCCATGGAGGCCGCGGCGGAGGTGCCGCCGACCAGCGCGTGCACCTGGTCCCGCCGGGTCAGCTCGGTGGCCTGCCGGGCCGCCTCCCGGGGGTCGCTGCGGTTGTCCCGGATCTCCAGGCGCACCGTACGCCGCAGGTTGCCGACCGGGATGCCTTCCCACGCCGGCGACGCCCATGGCCGGCTGTTCCGCCGGGAATGGTCCCGGCCGGCCAGACGCGGCGTCAAATTATCCGGGTGTGGGCATGAACACGCAGGTGGGAAGGGCGAGCATCCGATCAGGACCGGTAGCCGGCGGAACGGTACTCGTATTCGTGCTCGTCGTCGCGGTCGCCGGTGTCCCGGCTGAAGTCCCACCCGCCGGCCGCCTCCCGGCCGGGGCGGCCGCCGACGGCGAAACCGCCGATCTCCTGGCCGCGCCGCCAACCGCGGAAGTAGCCCGTGGTGTTCTCGGCGAGGCTGGCCGCGTCTCGCACGATCCGCAGTGGGCGCTCCTCGCGCAGCGGCGAGCCCGGCACCAGGTTGGCCTGCGGGACGCGCTTTGGCAGGCCGGCCGTGGTCTCCGCGCCAACCGACGGGCGGGCCGCCTGCTCGGCGGCCTGCCAGCCGGTGTCGGCCGTGCTCGACCAGTCGGAGTCGGCGTCGTCGCCGTGCCCGACGAACCAGGCGGACTTCGCCTGGGCGAAGATCAGCAGATCACCGTCGCCCTCGTCGGAGACCGGCGGCGGCCGGTGTTCCTTCGGCGCGGGCGACTGCTCCGGGTCGCGGCGCGGCGTCAGACGCGCCGAGCTGGAGTGGTCGAGGCGCTCCGGCGGACCGGGCAGATCGGCGCGGGGCGCCGGCCGGTCGGACCGGTCGGCCTCCTGCCGGTCGACCAGCCGCAGCGACCGAGCGTCCACGCCCGGGTCCGTCGGCGCGTCCAGCTCGTCGCGCAGCGCCCGATCGGCCAGCGGCGGCGGCTCCACGAGCCGCAGCAACGGCGGCTCCTGGGGCAGGTCGTCGGCGAGCCACGGCGGGGTGACCCGGCTGCTGCCAGGGTCGGTCGGCGCGTCCACGCCCCGGCCGCCGAACGGGTAGCCGGCCACTGGCTCCGCGGCGCGGTCATCCTGATCGCCGTTGTTGACCAGCGGCCAGTTTGCCCGGGAACCCGGGGGAGCCGCCTCCTGCCCGGGGCGTGGTGTCGGCACCGGGACGCTCAGGTCGGTGGCGCTGATGCCAGCGGCCGGCGGCTCCTGGGTGGTCTTGCGGCGCGGTGGAATGACCGTGCGCTGGCGCTCGGCACGGGCCTTGTTGATCGCCGCGGTGGTGAGCGTCGGGCGGAACGGCTCGCCGGCCTCGGCCGGCGGCACCTTGCCTCGCTGCGCCGGGGCGATCGGGGTGATCCCGGGGGGCGGCGGAGGCGGCGCGGAGACCGGCCGGTTGGTGGGCCCGTCCACCCGCTGCGGCGCGCCGGCCGGTTCGGAACGTGACGGCGGCGCCGAGGTCGGCCGGCCGGCCGAGGCGGCTGGGGCGACCGGCGGCGCTGGGGCCGCCGAGGCGGCTGGGGCGACCGGCGGGGCTGGGGCGGCCGAGGCGGCTGGTGCCACCGGCGCGGGGGCGACTGGCGGCGGCGTGACTGGCGGCGGGGCGACCGGTGGCGGGCCGAGTGGCCGCGGCGACGCCGGCGTGGCCGGCCCGGAGACCGGCTCGGGACGGTTGCGTCGGCCCACCGGCTCGGGCTCGGCCGGCCGGACCGACCGCAGGCCGGACTTGGTGGGCTCGGGCCGCTCGTCGACCGGCTCGCCGCGCCCGGCGATGGCCTGGCGGCCGGGGGCCGGGGCGGGCGCGGTGACCCGGGCGTTGAGGGCGCCCACCAGCGCCGCGCAGCCGGCGTCGCAGGCCCGGACGGAGGAGACCGCCTGTCGCACCGTCTGGGCGACGGCGGCGGTCAGCGCCCGGTTGACGGTGGCCCGCCGGGGCGTCTCGGTGATGGCGACCCGCAGCGCGGTGACCGCGTCGTTGATGGTGTCGGCGTCCGCGACGCCCTCGGTCGCCAGGTGCGCGGCGACGGCGTCCGCGGCGACCGCCACCTCGCGGCCCCGGGCCACCGTGCCGCTCAGCATGCCGGGCTCCGGCAGCGCGTCGAGGACGGCCAGGGGGACGGGTTCGGCCGGGTCCGGGTAGGCCCGGAGGGCGGCCGGGTAGAGCTCGCGGAGCACCTCGCGCAGCGCCACCGCGGCAGAGTGCCGCCCGCTGGCCAGCGCGGCGTGCGCGGCGAGAACCTGCTTGTAGCCGGCGAGGTCGCGGGGTGCCGGCAGGGTGACCGCGGAAAGGGCACCGGCCTGCAGCGCGCGAGCCAGCCCGACCGCGCGGCGCTCGGCGGGCGGGGACTGCATCTCCTCCAGCGAGTCGTCGTCGGCGAAGCGCTCGGCGAAGTCGTCGACCGAGTCGTCGTCCGCGATCGCCAACGGCCGACCGGCGGCGCTGAGCAGCGAGGTGACGTTGTGGTCGTCACTGTCGGCGGCGATGGCCACACCGCTCGGCCCGCCCGACCGCTCCACGAGCAGCGCGACCAGCCGGGCGTAGCCGGCCGGGTCGTCGTCGATCTCGCAGACCTGCAGCAGACGACCTGCGTCGTCGACCACAGCGGACGTCAGCGTCGAACCGGCCGAAGCCGGCCCGTCGGCCGAATCCGCCGAGGCCAGACCGCAGTACACGCGCACGAGCGCCACGGCGTCGTCCTCCCTCCCGGGACACAGGTCTTGTTCTGCCAGAGACTGATGCTCCCCGGTAAGGGTCAGTCGCGCCAGTCCACGACAGCAGAGATCTTGCCGACAATGGTGCGCCAACCCAAACTTGCGGTTTGTGCCCCGATTTTCTTCAGCCGGCGCCGGCCCAGGAAACCACCGATCCCACCGTTGACGGTTGCCCGCAGGGCCTCGTCCAGGTCATCGAGGCTGGAGCCGGCGGAGAGCATGTCCAGCACAGCTGGTAGCCGCAGGCCGTACGCCACGTCACGGGCAATCTCGCCGGCCTCGATCAGGAGCGCGGGATCCCACGCGTCGTGGCCGCCGCGAAGGTTCTCCACCACGAGGTCCAGCTCGTAGGCATCCTCGTCCAGCGGGGCGATGTCGGCCGGGTCCACCCGTTCGGACAGTTCATTCCAGCTGTCCAGTTGAGACAGGTCGTTGGGTGCGCCGGACCGGATGAAACTGACCAGCGACTCCGGGGACTTGAACAGCAGCAGCTTGCCGCGGTGGCTGAGGAAGATCGGAACCTCCTCGTCGCCGGCGTCGTCCGCCTCGTCCTCGTCCTCGTCCTCGTCCTCGTCCGCCTCGGCGTCCTCGTCCGCCGCCTCGGTCGCGTCCCGCCGGCGCTTTTCCGGCCGCTCGCCCTCGGCCTCCTCGTCGTCCTCGGCGGAGAGGGCGGCGAACTCCTCATCGAGGATCACCACTTCCTCGTCGTCCTCGGACTCGACGACCTGGCGACGGGCCAGGAAGGGGTCCTCCTGGTCGCGTTCGGCGACGTCGGTCGGGACCAGCTCCCGCGCCGGCCGGTACGCCCGCAGGGTGAAGCCGGTGCCGGCGGGCAGGGCGATCTCGACCGGGTCGATCCGCAGCTCTTCCCAGAGCGCGCGGTCCGCGGCCGGGTGGTCGACCTCGACCTCGTCTTCGGCGGCCGACGCGGTGGTGTCGTCGAGCTCGGGCTCGTCGGCGTCGGGCCGTTGGGGCGACTGGCGGGCCACGCTGACCTCCGTGTGCTTCGGGTTGCCCACCCGGCAACACCTCCGTCGCCGAGTGACTCTGGGCACATACCCTAATGGGCGACCCGGCCTGGCCGGGAGTCCACCCCGGTGGCGTCCCGGCCGGCGGACAAGTAGCCTTGCTACGCATGAAGGCCCAGGCGCTGCACGGACACCTGGACGCGCTGCTGCTCGCGGTGCTGGAGCAGGGCGCCCTGCACGGCTACGCGATCATCGAAGCGCTCCGAGCGCGCAGCGGGGGCAGCCTCGATCTGCCCACCGGCACCATCTATCCGGCGCTGCGCCGCCTGGAGCGGGCCGGCTACGTGGCGAGCGCGTGGAGCACGGTCAACGGCCGGGAACGGCGCACGTACCAGCTCACCGAGGCCGGTGGGCGGGCGCTCGTCGGTGAGCGAGCCGGCTGGCGCGAGTTCAGCGCGACGGTGGGTCGCTTCCTCGGCACCGACGAGCCGTCCGCCGCGCCGGTCTGACGCGTCAGTAGGCGGCCGACAACCAGCAGCGGGCCGCACGGGCGAGCGCGAACCAGCTGGCGCCGACCAGCACCGCGCCGATGATCATGGGTGGCCAGGTCAGGGCCGCGTCCCAGAGGCCGACCGACCAGCCGAACAGCGCGGTGCCGGCGAGCGCGCCGCCCGCCAGCACACCGGTCAGCCCGTAGCCCACGGCCACGGTCAGCCGGTTGAGCCGGGACGACGCGTACCGGGCGGCCAGGAAGCCGAGCAGCAGCCCGGCCACCGCGAGGCCGGCGACCAGCGCCCAGATCCCGTTCAGCGAGGCGGAGAGCAGCAGGTAGCCCTCCGGTGGCCGGGGCCCGTCGCTCCAGCTCGACCCGCGCCAGGTCAGGTCGCCGCCGGCCATCAGCACCACCGCCACCGTCAGCGCCCGCAGCGCCAGCCCGCGCAGCGCCCCCGCCGCCAGCTCGGCCTGGTAGCCGGGGACCAGATGGGCCGGGCTGCCGAACTCGGCTACCGCCCGCCGCTCGGCCTCCACCGGCGACAGGCCCGCCTCCCGGTACGCCTCGACGGCGTCCAACAACGCGTGCCGCGCCTCGGTCAGCAGGTCGGCCTTGAGGCGGGCCGGTCCACGCAACCGGCCGGCCAGCTCGCCCATCCGTCGCTCCACGAGCACGCCCTCGTAGCCCCGCATGGCACCAACCTGCCATCCGGGGGCCTCGACCACGTCCGGGTATTTCCCGGACCGGGCACTTAAGAGCCCGCGCGGAATGGGCGGTGGAGGCCCCGCCAGTCCATTCCGCGTGGGCTCTCAGGGCGCCAGGGCCAGGTAGCCGCGCTCGGCCGCCGCCTGGAGCAGCCACTGCTCGCGGTACCAGCCCGGCTGCGCCACCAGCTCGTCGTGCCGGCCGCGCTGCACCACCCGGCCGGCGTCGAGCACCACGATCTCGTCGAGCCCGGCCAGCCCACTTAGCCGATGGCTGATCAGCAGGACGGAGTGGCCGGCTGGGGTGGCCGCCAACGCCGAGGCGAGCACGGCGTCCGCGGCGGCCGGGTCGAGGCCCTCGGTCGGTTCGTCCAGCACCAGCACGGCCGGGGCGGCCAGCAGCGCCCGGGCCAGCGCGAGTCGCTGCCGCTGGCCGCCGGAGAGCTGCCCGCCCTGTTCGCCGACCACGGTGTCCCAGCCGTCGGGCTGCGCGCGTACCCAGTCCAGCAGGCCGGCCGCCCGGGCGGCGGCGGTCAACTCCTCCTCGTCGGCCCGCGGCCGGCCGAGCAGCAGGTTGTCCCGTACCGAGGCGTGGAAGACGTACGCCTCGGCGAGCAGGCCGCCGACCATCCGGGGCAGTTCCTCGGCCGGGTACGCGGACACGTCCACCCCGGCCAGGGTGACCCGACCGGCGTCGGGACGTACCGCGCCGTTGAGCACGGCGACCAGGGTGCTCTTGCCGGCGCCGCTCGGCCCGACCACGGCCACCCGGCGCCCGGCGGGCAGGTCCAGGTCGATCCCGGCGAGGGCGGGTGCCGCCCCTTCCCGGTATCGCACGGTCACGCCGGTGAACCGCACGTCATGCCCGGCCGCCGGGACGGGAGGGGGCGCCGGCTCGGGACGGGGCGCCGGCTCGGGGCCGGGTGCCCGGGCAGGGTTGGGTGCCGGGGTGGGGGCGGGACCGGGTGCCGGGGCGGGGGCGTTGAGCAGGGTGGCCACCCGGGCCAGGCCGGCACCGAGCTGGGTGCGCTGCCGGGCGGCCCCGACCAGGGCGAGGGCGATCTCGACGGCGGCCAGGGCGCCGACGGCCAGCACGCCGACGAGCACCCCGCCGACACCCGCACGCAACGCCACCACGACCACGGCGGCGGCGGTGAGCCCGCCGACCAGCACCCCGGCCGCGTCGACCGCGAAGCCGGTCGCGGCGAGCCGGCGTTCCAGCCGGGCGAGCCGCCGCGCCCGCACCTCGGCGGCGGCCAGCGCCGTGCCGGTGGCACCGAACGCGGCCAGGTCGGCGGCACCGTGGGTCAGGTCGACCGCGTCCACGGCGAGCGCCCCACGCAGCGGAGCCACCTCGTCGGCGGCGCGCCGGGTGAGCGCGGTGGCCAGCGCGGGCAGCCCCACCCCGGCCACCAGCAGCCCGACGGCGAGCACCCCGGCCGCCGGCGGCGAGATCAGCGCCGCGCCCCCGACGGCGAGCAGGCTCACCAGCGCGGCGGCCGCCCCCGGGACGAGCACCCGGAGCAGCAGGTCCTGCACCGCCTCCACGTCGGAGACGAGCCGGCTCAACGCGTCCCCGGTCCGCTGGGCGGCGGTGTCCCGCCGGGCGGCGAGGGCGGCGAAGACCCGGGCCCGGACGTCGGTGATCATGCGGAGCACCGCGTCGTGCCCGGCGAGCCGTTCGGTGTAGCGGAACACGCCCCGGCCGACGGCGAGCGCCCGGACCGCGACGATGGCCACGGTCAACCGGTCCAGCGTCGGCCGACCGGCGGCGGTCATCAGCAGCCAGGTGGCCGTCGCCATCAGGGCCAGCCCGGCGAACTCGGTGGCCGCGGCGAGCAGCCCGGCCCCCAGCAGCCGGCTCAGGTACGGTCGCGCGAGCCGCAGCACGGCCCGCTCGGCACGCGCCCTGCGGTCGGGGGCGACGACGGCATCGGGGCCGGTCGGGGTCAGCTCGGCCGGGTTCGGCTCGGCGGCGGTCGGTGCGCCGGGATCACGGGCGGCCGGGGTCACGCCGTCCCGGGAGGTCCCGGCCGGTACGGCCCGTACCGGCTGGTCCGGGCGCTCGGGCCCGGCCGGTCCGGCGGTCATCACGCCACCTTTCCCGCCGGCACCGGGCTCAGCTCGGTGACCCGGCCGTCCTCGACCCGCAGGATCCGGTCGGCGTCCTCCAGCAGCGCGGGCCGGTGCGCGACCAGCAGCGCGGTACGCCCGGCGACCAGCCGACGGGTGGCGGCCAGCACGATCGCCTCGCTGGCGCTGTCCAGCCGGGCGGTCGGCTCGTCGAGGAGCACCAGCGGGGCGTCCCGGAGGAACGCCCGAGCCAGTGCCACCCGCTGCCGCTGCCCGCTGGACAGGCCGTGCCCGCGCTCGCCGAGCGTGGTGGCCAACCCGTCGGGGAGGGCGGCGACCACCTCGTCCAGCGCCGCGTCGGTGACCGCGCGGGCGAGCGCGGCGTCCGGGGTGCCGGGCGCGCCGAGGCGGATGTTGTCGGCCAGCGAGCCGGCGAAGAGGTGGGCCCGCTGCGGCACCCAGGCCACCTGGCGCCGCCACGCGTCGAGGTCGACGTCGGCGAGATCCACCCCGTCGACGGTGACCCGGCCGGCGGTCGGGTTGACGAACCCGAGCAGCAGGCCGAGCAGGGTGCTCTTGCCGGCGCCGCTGGGCCCGATGACCGCGACCCGCTCGCCGGGGCGGATGGTGAGGGTGACGTCCCGCAGCGCGGTGGTCCGCTCGTACTCGACGGTGACGCCCTCGAAGCGGATCTCGCCGTGCCCGTCCGGGGCCGGCCGCCGCCCGCCGGTCGGTGCGGCGGCCTCGGGCGCGGTGGAGATGGTGAGCGCCTCGTTCAGCGCGGTCAGTCCCTCCATGCTGGCGTGGAACCGGCTGCCCGCC
This sequence comes from Micromonospora sp. SL1-18, assembly GCF_047921505.1. Taxonomy (NCBI): domain Bacteria; kingdom Bacillati; phylum Actinomycetota; class Actinomycetes; order Micromonosporales; family Micromonosporaceae; genus Micromonospora; species Micromonospora sp. SL1-18. The sequence continues at coordinate 9,307 of NZ_JBLROA010000024.1, forward strand.
GCCCGCAGCGGCAGGTACGCCTCCGGGGTGAGCAGCAGCACCAGCAGCGCGGTGGAGAGGGTGATCCCGCCGCCGAGCAGCCGGATGCCCACCGGCACCGCGACCAGCGCCACCGAGAGGGTGGCGACCAGTTCGAGGACCAGCGCGGAGAGGAACGCGATCCGCAGGGTCTTCATGGTGGCCTGACGATGCCCGTCGGCCATCCGGCGTACCACGTCGACCTGGGCCCGGGCCCGGCCGAACGCGCGCAGCGTGGGCAGCCCGGCCACCATGTCGAGGAAGTGCCCGCCGAGCAGCGACAGCCGCCGCCACTGCCGCTCGGTGGCGGCCTGCGCCTGCCAGCCGAGCAGCGCGCCGAAGACCGGGATGAGTGGGATGGTCAGCGCGATGATCACCGCCGAGCTCCAGTCGGCGAGGACGATCCGGGCCAGCACGGCCAGCGGCACGGTCACGCTCAGCACGAGCTGCGGCAGGTAGCCGGTGAAGTAGGGGTCGAGCGCGTCCAGCCCCCGCCCGGCGAGGGTGGCGAGCTGCCCGGCCCGCTGACCGGCCACCCAGGTGGGGCCGTGCCGGCCGACCGCGCCGAGCAGATCGGCGCGGAGCGCGGCCTTCACCGTCGCCGCCGCCCGGGCGGCCACCGTGCCCTGCGCCCAGCTCACCAGCGCGCGGGCGGCGACCGCCGCGATGAAGCCGGCCAGCGCCGCCCGGTGCAGCCGCCCGTCGACCGCCGCCGCCAGCAGCGTGGCCAGCGCGGTGGCCTGCGCGACGACCAGCAGCGCGGTCAGCCCGCCCAGCAGCGCGAGCATGGCGAGGTCGCGCCGGGCCGCGGGGACCCGGCGCAGCAGCCGCGGGTCGAACGGGCGGCGGTTCACCAGTACACCGGTGCCCTGCCGTCGGTCCGTCCCCGGAACACCCACCAGCACATCGCCTGGAAGCCTAGTAGGGCCGGGAGTAGTGGCAGCGCGAGCCAGCCGAGCAGGGAGAGCGTAGGCCTGCTCGCCACCGCGTCCGCGACCGCCAGCGAGGCGGCCGGGTCGACCGTGGAGACCAGCACCCGGGGCCAGAGGGCCGCGCCGATCAGCGCCACCGGCAGCGCCAGCGCTGCGCTGGTCGCCGTGAAGGCCACCCCGGCCCGGCCCCGGCCGAGCGCCGCGCGGGCCACCAGCAGCGCCGCGACCAGCGCCAACGGCAGGAGTACGGCGAGTGCCGGCCGCGCCACGGTTGCGCGTACCCGATCGGAGAGCAGGCCCAGGACGGTGGCCGCAGCGACCGCGGCGAGCGCCGCCGGCACCAGGCCGCGAGCCAGCCGAGCGGTCGACGGGACATCGGCGGCCGGGAGCCGGAGGGTGAGGAATGTCGCACCTTGCACGGCGACCAGCGCCAGCATCGCCAGCGCGGCGGCGGCCACGAACGGGGTGAAGAGGTGACCCACCCCGGCGACGTGCCCGTCGGCCCGCAGCGGGACGCCCTGCAGCAGCCCGCCGAGCACGGCGCCCCAGCCGAGCGCGGCGAGCACGCTGCCGGCCACGACCACCCGGTCCCAGGCGGCGCGGGCCGACTCGGCGCGCGGCCGGCTGCGCAGCTGCACCCCGGCGGTCACCAGCACCACCCCGGTGAGCGCGCCGAGCACGGCCGGGTAGAAGCCGGTGAGCAGCTCGCCCTCGAGCACGGGGAAGGCGCCGAACAGGATGCCGACAGCGGCCACCAGCCAGACCTCGTTGCCGAGGAAGAACGGCCCGACGGCGGTGAGCGCCGTCCGGCGGGCTCGACAACTCGAGCTCGGCTGGCGGCCATAATTCGGCCTCCGCGCCGCCAAGCGGCGCTCCGGACCGAATGAAGGCCGGTCTGACGCCGCGCCGCGACCTGGAGCCGTCGCCAGGGTGCTGCCGCGGGCGAGCAGCAGCCCGACGCCGTAGTCGTAGCCGCCGAGGACGAGGTAGGTGGCGAAGAAGAGGCCGAGCAGGGCGTACCAGACGAGTTCCACGGCGGGCTCCCTCAGGCGAACACGGGGTCGGGGCGGTGGTCGGTGTCCGGCGCGGGCGGCCGGCCGAGGGCCGGGTCGTGCGCGCCCCGGGCGGCGTGCCGGGCCAGCAGCACCCAGTTGGTGACGGCCAGGGTGCCGAGCAGCAGGCTGAAGCCGACCAGTGAGGTGAGCATCAGCCCGGGGCCGACCGGCGAGACGGCCTGCCCGGTCGGCAGCAGCCCGTACGCGGCCCAGGGCTGGCGGCCCACCTCGCGGGCGATCCAGCCGAGGATCACCGCCACGAAGGGCAGGGGCAGGGCGAGCAGGATCAGCCAGAGCGGGAAGCGCAGCCGGATGATCCAGTCCCGCCAGAGCAGCGGAAGCAGGAGCGTGCCGAAGAAGAGCGCGAACCCGATGAGGATCATGAAGCCGAGCCCGACGTTGGACAGGACGGGCGGGCTGTAGTCGCCGGGCCCGAACCTCGCCGTCCACTCGGCGACCAGGGCGTCCCGGCCCGCGCCGCCGCCGAACTTTGTGGGTTGGAGATCCCCGACCGTGCCGAACTGGGCGAAGCCGAACCCGATCAGGAGGATCACCGCGACCGCGAAGGTGATCAGCCCGAGCCGCAGTGACGTACGGAACAGCGCGAAGTCGGTGGTCCGTCGGATCAGGTGCCAGGCGCTGACCGCCGCCATCAGCATGCCGCCGGTGACCAGGCTCGCGGAGATCACGTGGGCGAGGGCGAAGCCGAGGGTGGGGTTGGTGAGCAGCGCGCCGAAGTCGGTGAGGTGGGCCACGCCGTCGCGTAGCTCGTAGCCGACGGGGTGCTGGAGCCAGGCGTTGGCCACCATGACCCAGAAGGCCGAGGCGTACGCGGTGAGCGCGACGCCCCAGAGCAGCGCGAGATGGACGCCCCGGCGCAGCCGGTGCCAGCCGAAGATCCACATGCCGAGGAACGTGGACTCCAGGAAGAAGGCGACCAGCGTCTCCATGGCCAGGGGCGCACCGAAGACGTTGCCGACGTACCGCGACAGGCCGCTCCAGTTCAGCCCGAACTGGAACTCCATCACGATGCCGGTGGCGATGCCGAGTACGTAGTTGATCACGTAGAGCTGGCCCCAGAACCGGGTCAGCCGCTCGTACACCGGCTTGCCGGTGATGAACCCGGCGGTCTGCAAGCCGACCAGCAGGGTGACCAGGCCGAGGGTGACCACCACGAACAGGAAGTGGATCGAGGTGGTGGTGGCGAACTGCAGGCGGGCGAGGAGCAGGGGATCCATGGCCGTCCTCCCACGGGTAGGCACCATTGTCATAGGGAGCCTACAGGTAGGTTGTCTACTTATCAGCACGCCCTCGGCGGCGAGCGCTCGATCGAGGGGCGGTCAGTTCAGGAAGAGGGAGATCGGCAGGGCGACCAGGGTGGCCGCGACGGCGAGCGCGGTGGCGCCGAGCAGCCGGGGCGGCCGGTCCGGGAGCAGCAGGCGCTGCACCCGTACGTCGAGGTCGCGGTCGCCGAGGCCGAGCGCGCCGGCCGGCGTGATCCGGTGCCCGGCGGCGGCGAACCGGCGCAGCGCCCCGGCCAGCGGCGCCTCGGCGTGCAGCTCGCGGGCCTTGTCGTCGGCACGCATCTCGACCAGCAGCGCCACCCGCTCGTGCGCCTCGCGGACCCAGCCGAACCAGGGCAACGCCCGGCAGAGCGCGGTGAACGGCAGCAGCACCAGGTCGTGCCGCTCCTCGGCGTGCGCCCGCTCGTGGGTGAGCACCGCCGCCAGCTCGGCGCGGTCCAGCAGGTTGAGCGTGCCGGCGCTGACCACCACCCGGGGCTTCACCCCCGGCAGGCAGTACGCCGCCGCGCTCGGATGGTCGAGCACCAGCGCGCCGGGCACGGTCGGGTCCCGGCGGGCGACCAGGCTGAGCAGCTCCCGGTGCCGGCGCTGAGCGCGGATCGTGCCGTAGATGCTGCGGGCCGTCGTGGTGAGCAGCACCGCGCCGATGCCGAAGCCGACCCCGACCAGGCTGAGATGGACCACCCCGGCCCCGGCCGGCAGGCTGCCGTGGGCCAGGTCGGTGGCGAGGGCGAGCAGCGCGCTCCCGGTCGGCTGGTCGTACGCGGCCAGGCCGAGCGCCATCGGCAGACCCATCGCGGAGAGGCCGAGCGCGAGCCCGATCGCCTGCCAGCAGACGATCGCCACCCGCGGGGCCTGCCAGGTCCATCTCGAAACGGCGAGGACCTGCGCGGTCAGCCAGCAGGCCAGGATGCTAGCGGCGAAGTGCACGGTGTACGCCACGGCCGCCGCCCTACCGGTCCGTCGCCTCGCCGGCCGGCGCCGGCCGGCCGGCCCGCGGATCCTCGACCCGGTCCGTCAGCCCGGCCGCGTGCTCGGCCGACCCCGAGCGGGTGAGCCCGGCCTCGGCGCTCAGCGCCGCGCGCAGCACCTCCGCCTCGGTGCCGGTTACCGAGCGGGCGAAGCGCACCAGCGCGGCGTCCCGGCTGCCGCCGAGGTCGAGGGCGTCGAGCATGAGCTGGGCGATGTGCGCCTCGCGGCTGGCCGCGGCCCGATAGCGCCAGGCCCGCCCGTCCCGCCGGCGCTGCACCATGCCCTTGCCGGCGAGCCGGTCCAGCACGGTCATCACCGTGGTGTACGCCAGCTCCCGCCCGTCCAGGGCGTCGGCCACCTCGCGCACGGTCACTCCGTCCGACGTGCCCGGGTCCAGGTCCCACAGCACGTCCATCACCGCACGCTCAAGATCACCCAGCCGAGTCACGCCCCCAATCCTACCCCCCGTAGTAGAAGCTCTCCGCCCGTAGGTGCGGAGGGCCCTCTTTCACGGAAAGAGTGGCCATCCGGCGCGCGGAGGCCACTCTTTCCGTGTATTTGTGCAGATCTTGGACGCAGGGGCGCGGGCACCCCGGGGGTCAGGCGCCCTTGGGGTGCCAGACGGTCTTGGTTTCGAGGAGGGCGGTCATCCGGGTGAGGCCGGGGTCGGCGTGCCAGTCGTGGTCGGCCGGGGCCGGCCGGAGCACCCGCTTCAGGTTCTCCGCCGCCTTGACCTCCAACTCCGCCGCCAGTTCGGCGTCGGTCACCCCGGTGAGGTCGAGCGCGTTGACGTCCATGTGACCGGCCAGGGTCGGCACCGTCTCGGTGATCCGGCCGGTGAGGAGGTTGACCACCCCGCCGGGCAGGTCGGAGGTGGCCAGTACCTCGGCCAGGGTCACCGCCGCGAGCGGCGCCGACGGGGAGGCGGCCACCACCACGGTGTTTCCGGTCACGATCGCCGGGGCGATCACGCTGACCAGGCCGAGCAGTGCCGGCGCCTCGGGTGCGACCACGGCCACGACGCCGGTCGGTTCGGGCGCGGAGAGGTTGAAGTACGGCCCGGCCACCGGGTTCGCGCCGCCGTACACCTGGGGGAGCTTGTCCGACCAGCCGGCGTACCAGACCCAGCGGTCGATCGCCGCGTCCACCTCGCCGGCGGGCACGCCGAGCGCGATGAACTGCTCGCGGCGGCCTTCCAGCATTTCGGCGACCCGGTAGAGGATCTGGCCCCGGTTGTACGCGGTCGCCCCGGCCCAGCCCTTCACCGCGGCTCGGGCGGCGACAACCGCGTCGCGAGCGTCCTTACGGGAGGCGAGTACGACGTTGGAGTCCTGCACGATGTACGACCGTCCCGACTCGCTGCGGGGGAACTTCCCGCCGATGAACAGTTTGTACGTCTTGCGTACCGTGACCCGTTCAGACATTGAGGTACGCCTCCAGCCCGTGCCGGCCGCCCTCGCGGCCGTAGCCCGACTCCTTGTAGCCACCGAACGGCGAGGTGGGGTCGAACTTGTTGAACGTGTTGGCCCAGACCACGCCGGCGCGCAGCCGGTCGGCCATCCACAGGATCCGGGAGCCCTTGTCGGTCCAGATCCCGGCCGACAGCCCGTACGGGGTGTTGTTCGCCTTCTCCACGGCCTCGGCCGGGGTGCGGAACGTCAGCACGGACAGCACCGGCCCGAAGATCTCCTCCCGGGCGATCCGGTGCGCCTGGGTGACCCCGGTGAAGATCGTCGGCGCGAACCAGAAGCCGCGTTCGGGCAGCTCGCACGGCGGCGACCAGCGCTGCGCGCCCTCGGTGGCCCCGGCCTCGGACAGTTCGCGGATCCGCGCCAGTTGGGCGGCCGAGTTGATCGCGCCGATGTCGGTGTTCTTGTCCAGCGGGTCGCCGACCCGCAGCTGGGCCATCCGGCGCTTGAGCGACTCCAGCACCCGGTCGGCGACCGACTCCTGGACCAGCAGGCGGGAACCGGCGCAGCAGACGTGCCCCTGGTTGAAGAAGATGCCGTTGACGATCCCCTCGACGGCCTGGTCGACCGGGGCGTCGTCGAAGACGATGTTGGCGGCCTTGCCGCCCAGCTCCAGGGTGAGCTTCTTGCCGGTGCCGGCGACAGCCCGGGCGATGGCCCGGCCGACGTCGGTGGAGCCGGTGAAGGCGACCTTGTCCACGCCCGGGTGCTCGACCAGCGCCCGGCCGGTGTCGCCGGCGCCGGTGACGATGTTGACCACGCCGGCCGGCAGGTCGGCCTGCTGGCAGATCTCGGCGAAGAGCAGCGCGGTCAAGGGGGTGGTCTCGGCCGGCTTCAGCACCACCGTGTTGCCCGCCGCCAGGGCTGGGGCGATCTTCCAGGCCAGCATGAGCAGCGGGAAGTTCCACGGGATCACCTGCGCGGCGACACCCAGCGGTTGCGGGTTCGGCCCGAAGCCGGCGTGGGGCAGCTTGTCGGCCCAGCCGGCGTAGTAGAAGAAGTGCGCCGCGACCAGCGGGACGTCGACGTCCCGGGATTCCCTGATCGGCTTGCCGTTGTCCAGCGACTCGAGCACGGCCAGCTCGCGGGAGCGCTCCTGAATGATCCGGGCGATCCGGAACAGGTACTTGGCCCGGTCGCGGCCCGGCATCCGGCCCCAGACCTTCTCGTACGCCGTGCGGGCGGCGCGGACCGCGCGGTCCACGTCCTGCGCGCCGGCCTCGGCGACCTCGGCGAGGACCTCCTCAGAGGCCGGGTTGATCGACTTGAAGCTGCCGCCGTCGGTCGGATCGACGAACTTTCCGTCGACGAAGAGTCCGTACGAGGGCTTGATGTCCACCACCGAGCGCGACTCGGGGGCGGGGGCGTATTCGAACATCACGCTCAGTCCAGGGTGAAGTAGTCGGGACCGGAGTAGACCCCGGTCTTCAGCTTGGTCCGCTGCATGAGCAGGTCATTCAGCAGGCTGGACGCGCCGAACCGGAACCAGTCCGGGTCCAGCCAGTCCGCGCCGACCGTCTCGTTGACCATGACCAGGTACTTGATCGCGTCCTTGCTGGTCTTGATGCCGCCGGCCGGCTTCACGCCGACCTGCCGTCCGGTGGCGGCGCGGAAGTCGCGGACCGCCTCCAGCATCACCAGGGTCACCGGCATGGTGGCCGCGACCGGCACCTTGCCCGTGGAGGTCTTGATGAAGTCGCCGCCGGCCAACATCGCCAGCCAGGAGGCCCGCCGCACGTTGTCGTACGTGATCAACTCGCCGGTCTCCAGGATCACCTTGAGATGCGCGTCACCGCAGGCCTCCTTGGTGGCCACGATCTCGTCGTAGACCTCCTTGTGCCGGCCGGCCAGGAACGCGCCCCGGTTGATCACCATGTCGATCTCGTCGGCGCCGGCCTTGACGGCCGCCCGGGTGTCGGCGAGCTTGATCTCCAGCGGGGCCTGGCCCGACGGGAACGCGGTCGCCACGCTCGCCAGGTGCACGCCACTGCCGCGCAGCACCTCGGCCACGTACGGGACCATCAAGGGATAGACGCAGACCGCACCGACGTGCGGGCAGGACGGGTCGGCCGGGTCGGGCCGCAACGCCTTGGTGGCCAGTGCCCGCACCTTGCCGGGGGTGTCGGCCCCTTCGAGGGTGGTCAGGTCGACCATCCGGATCGCCAGGTCGATCGCCTGAGCCTTCGCGGTGGTCTTGATGGATCGGGTGCCGAGTTGTGCCGCCCGCTGCTCCGCGCCGACCTGATCCACGCCGGGTAGGCCGTGGAGGAAGGTCCGCAGAGCGGTCTCGGATCGTCCCAGCTCGGAGAGGTCCGACCGGGCCGACGTCGGTGTCGCCGTCATGGCGTGAATAGTACGCATCCGCGTGTCGAGTGATCTTGGTCACGCCACCCGATCGCGAGCCGTACGTGAGCGGCGTCGCTGGCCGCCCCGCACGAGACGTGTGGACGGGCCGGGACCGGTAGGTTGGGCGATCGTGGACGTACACGTCATTGACCACCCGCTCGCCCAGTCGCGGCTGACCGCCATGCGGGACGCCCGGACCGACTCGGCGTCTTTCCGGGCCGCGCTGAACGAACTCACCACGATGCTGGTGTACGAGGCCGCACGCTCCTTCCCCGTCGAGAAGTACCCGGTCCAGACCCCGGTCAGCGCCACCGAGGGCACCCGGCTGGCCAACCCGCCGCTGCTGGTGCCGGTGCTGCGGGCCGGTCTCGGCATGGCCGACGCCGCGCTCGGCCTGCTGCCCGAGTCGTCGATGGGCTTCGTCGGCCTGGCACGCGACGAGGAGACGTACGAGCCGCGTGCGTACATGGAGTCGCTGCCCCGGGACCTAACCGGCCTGCCGGTGCTGGTGCTCGACCCGATGCTGGCCACCGGCGGCTCGCTGGAGCACTGCTGCCAGCTGCTCGCCGACCGCGGCTGCACCGACATCACGGTGCTCTGCGTCCTCGCTGCGCCGGCCGGCATCGAGCGGCTGGAGCGCTCCGGCCTGCCGCTGCGCCTGGTCACCGCCTCGATCGACCAGGGCCTCAACGACCGCAAGTTCATCGTCCCGGGCCTCGGCGACGCAGGCGACCGCCAGTTCGGCGGTATGCCCCGCTTCTAGTCTCCTTCTCGGCGGCCCACCGCCCCGGCCACGGCCGGGGCGGAACTCGGGCGTCGCCGTCGCGCCCGGCCCGCACCCGCCGGTAATGATCCGCCCCGCCCGCGACACATACCTGGTGTCCCTGTCAGGAACTCCGGTCGGGAGAGCGATCAGATGAAGCCCGTGGGTGAGCGGGATGAGGACTGGTTCACCAGCCTCTACGCCACGCACTACCCGGACATTGTGAGATACGGCCTGCGGCGGCTTCCGAATGCCGACGCGGCCACCGAACTCGCTCAGGACGTGTTCGTCGTCGCCTGGCGTCGGCGGAGCGAGGTCCCCGAACGTCCTCTTCCGTGGCTCTATGCCGTCGCCCGCCACACCGTGGCGAACCGTTGGCGGCACGGGCGCGCTGCTCCCATCCTGCTCCCGCTCACCGAGGCCGACCAGCTACCGGCGGGGCTCATCGAGCCCGACGCCATGGCACCCGTGCTCGACCTGCACCGGGCGCTGCGCGAGCTATCCGAAGCCGACCAGGAGATCCTCCGGCTGGTCGGCTGGGAGGACCTCAGCGTCACGGACGCAGCCGTCGCCATGCGCTGCACCCGGTCAGCCGCAGCAGTGCGGCTCTTTCGAGCCCGGCGTCGACTGCGTTCCGCCCTGGCCACACCCGCGCCGCTCAACAACCCCCGGTCGGTGTCCGTCCATGTCTGAAAGGAGCACCATGCACACCAAGCAGCAGGTTCGGGACCTCCTGGGCCCGGCCGATCCGGCCCGTGGCGTCGCCCTGCCGCCGGCATCGCTCTCCGCACACGACGTGATCCTGCGGGCGGAGACCAGCGCGCCCCCCGCGCCGGTGCCGGCTCGCCGACGTACGAGCCGCCGCACCGTCCTGGTCGGCGCGGCCGTCGCGGCGGCCGCGGTCGCGTCCGCCGGCCTGGTGCCGGTCCTCCGGGACGGCAGCGCACCCACCAGGCCGACGCGGCCGGTCGACGGGATCGTGCTGCAACCGGTGGGCTACGAGATCGCCACCGACGCGGAACCGGCCGGGCCGCACCTGCGGGCGCTCGCCGGACGCATCACGGCCGCTCCCTACGACCGGGAAGGCGGCCGCTACGCCTACCACCGGCTCAAGTCCTGGGGCGGCAATTCGCGGATGTCTGACGAGGGGCACGTGCTCAGTTCCGTGGAGGAACGCCGGAGCTGGGACACGCCGGACGGCCGCCGGTGGACGGACGAGACGACGCTGGGCATGGAGTTCCCCGACGCGGCGTCCCGGGACTACTGGACGAAGCAGCTGCCCGCGCCCGCCGTCAGCCAGACGGCCCCACCGCCGGCAGGGCCCGTCGAGGAACCACGGGATCCGGATCATCCGGATCGGAATGACTGGCGGTTGCCTTCCGATCGGGCGGCACTCGCCCGATGGCTCGGGACCGACCTTCCGGCCTTCGAGGTGGCCGGTGGGGTGTTCAAGATGTACTACCGGTTCCTGGTGCCGCGGCGGACCCGCGCCGACATCCTCACCATGCTTGCCGACAAGCCGGGTTTCGTGTGGCGTGGACGGGTCGTCGACCGGGCCGGCCGCCCGGGCCTGGCCGTCACCGCCGAATACACCCTGCCGGCCGGCACTTACCCGGAGCGCGCCCAGGAGTTGCTGATCTTCGATCCGAACACCGGCGAACTGCTCGCCGAGGAGTACCTGGAGCTGGCCCCTCGGCGCCGCGTGCTCCACTACGGGCTGCTGCTGGAGGCCAGCCGTACCGACACGCTCGGCTGACCGGAACGGGGGTCCGGCCGGCGTGGGCGGGGCATACGTCCCGCCCACGCCGGCGGTCGGCCGCCGTGTCGGCGGGGAGTTTCCTGCGCGGGGTGCCCGCACCCGCTAGCGTCTCCGGGCGTGACTGGTGTTGCGCTCGCCGAAGAGCTGCTGCTCCTCGCCTACGACGACGAAACCGGCAAGGCCACCATGCCCCGGATCAGCCTGGATCTCGGGATGGCCGCCGCGGTGCTGGTCGAGTTGGCCCTGGCCGGCCGGATCGCGTACGCCAATGGCTCCCTGGCGGCGATCGACCCGGCACCGACCGGGGAGCCGATCGCCGACGAGGTGCTCGCCCGGATCGCCGCGGACACCCCGCACACCCCTTCGTCCTGGGTGCAGCGGCTACGGCACGGCCTGCGCGACCGGATCCTCGGGGACCTGTGCGGCCGGGGCGTGGCGGCAAGCGCCACCCGTAAGGAAGGGCCCCCTGTTAACGCCTCCGGCAGAGCAGGGGCCCCTTGTTAACACGCGAGTGTTAACAAGGGGCCCCTGCTTACTTACCACTACAGGCCGAGGGCGGTGGCCACCTCGGTGCGCAGGGCCGCCACGGCGTCCATCGCCCGGGCGCGGGCCGCGGGCACGTCGCCGTCCGCGACCGGCTCCACCACCTCCAGGTACGCCTTGAGCTTCGGCTCGGTGCCGGACGGACGGATCACCACCCGGGCCGCGTCGGTGCGCAGGATCACCACATCCGCGCCGGGAAGCAGGTCCTTCGCCTCGGTGACCGGATGCCCGAGCAGCGCCTGCGGGGTGGCCGCCCGGATCCGGGCCATCATGCCGGCGATCTCCCGCAGGTCGTCGACCCGTACCGAGAGCTGGTCGGTGTGGTGCACGCCGAACTCGGCGGCCAGCTCGTCCAGCCGGTCGGTGAGCGTACGGCCCTCGGCCTTCAGACCGGCCGCCAGCTCGGCGACGGTCAGCGCGGCGGTGATGCCGTCCTTGTCGCGTACGTGCTCCGGCGCGACGCAGTAGCCGAGCGCCTCCTCGTAGCCGAAGACCAGCGGCTGCTCCCCGCCCCCGGCCCGGACGATCCACTTGAACCCGGTCAGCGTCTCGTCGTACGGCAGGCCCCGGGCGGCGCACATGGCCCGGAGCAGGGACGAGGACACGATGGTGGTGGCGTACAGGCCGGTGACCCCGCGGCGCATCAGGTGGTCGGCGAGCAGCGCGCCGACCTCGTCCCCGCGCAGCATCCGCCAGTTTCCGTGCCGATCTTCGCTCGCGACTGCGGGGCTCGCAAGCTCACTCCTCGCGCTCGCTGGCCTCGCGTCCGGTACGGCCACCGCGCAGCGGTCCGCGTCCGGGTCGTTGGCGATGGCGAGGTCCGCACCCGTCGCCCCGGCCAGCGCGACCAGCTTGTCCACCGCGCCCGGCTCCTCCGGGTTGGGGAAGTTGACCGTCGGGAAGGCCGGGTCCGGCTCGGCCTGGTCGGGCACCACGCCGGGGGTCGGGAAGCCGGCCCGGGAGAAGGCGGCGGTCAGCACCGCGGCCCCCACCCCGTGCAGCGGGGTGTACGCGACCTTCAGGTTGCGCGGGCCGGTCGGGCCGACCGCCCCGACGGCCCGCTCCACGTACGCGGCGACCAGGTCGTCGCCGAGCACCTCGCCGGCCGGGCCGAGCGGCACCTTCGCCAGCGGGCCGACCGACCGGATGGCGGCCTCGATGCCGGCGTCGGCCGGCGGCACGATCTGGGCGCCCGCGCCGAGTTCCCCGCCGAGCTGCGCGCCCAGGTAGACCTTGTAGCCGTTGTCCTGCGGCGGGTTGTGGCTGGCGGTGACCATCACCCCGGCTACCGCACCGAGGTGCCGCACCGCGTACGCCAGCACCGGGGTGGGCAGCGGGCGGTGCAGCAGCAGGGCCGGGCGGCCCGCGCCGGTGGCGACCTGGGCGGTGCGCTCGGCGAAGGCCTTCGACCCGTACCGGGCGTCGTACCCGATGACCAGCGGCCCCTCGCCGCCCTGGTCGGCGAGCCAGGTGACCAGCCCGGCGGCGGCCTGGGTGACCACCGCGAGGTTCATCCCATTCGGGCCGGCACGCAGCGGGCCGCGCAGCCCGGCGGTGCCGAAGGTCAGCGGCCCGGCGAACCGGTCGGCCAGCTCCGGCGCGGTGCCCGGCAGCCCGTCCAGGACCGCCCGCAGCTCGTCCCGGCTGGCCGGGTCGGGGTCGTCGTCGACCCACCGAAGGGCCTGCTCGCGAAGTTTGTCAAGATTAGTGGTATCCGCCGCCATTGCCACTTGATAGCACGGCGGCGGATCACCACTGCCCGCCGGGCCTCGACTCAGTTGGCCCCGGTGAGCTGGAACGACTCGGCCATCGCGTCGAAGATCGGCTTGCTCGCGGCGAATTCGGCGTCGTTCGACGTCAGGTAGAACGAGTAGACCTTGCCGTCCTGGACCACGCCGCGCCACACGCCGTGCCGCTTCGAGTCGCCCTCGCCGCAGGTGTACTCGAACTCCGCCGCCGGTTTGCCGGCCAGTGTCGTCTCCGACATGGCGAGCTGGTTGTAAGGCGGGACACAGGACTTGGGCTTGCTGCCCAGGTTCCGGGACGCGGACTTGGCCCAGCTCGTCGAGTCGCCGTTCTTCCATGACTCGGCGAGCACCCGCACCTTCCGGCCCTCCTGCTGCGGGTCGACGTAGTCGACGTACACGCCGCCGGCGTCCCTCCGCGCCCAGCCCTTGGGCACCTGGACCGTGACGCCCTTGACGGTCTGCTCGTGCATCTCGACGGGCGGCGCCTCGGCGGTGGCGGTGGGCAGCGTGCCCACGATCGGCGTGTCGTTCTCGCCGTCGCCGCCGCTGTTGAGGGCGATCACGGTGATCAGCAGCAGCACGGCCACGCCGCCGGCCACCGCGAGCTGCACTTTCCGCGGCCAGCCCTTGACCGTGTCGAGGAGTTGGTTGCCGGCGCTGCGGGCCTTGCCGGGGACACCGCCGCCGGTCGGAGCCGGGGTGGCCCACGGCTGACCGGTGCCGGGCACCGACCACTGGTTGCCGGAGTAGACCGGCTGGGTGGTGTCGGCGCCGTGCCCGTAGACCGGCTGGGTGGCTTCGACGCCGGGCCCGTAGACCGGCTGGGTGGTATCGGCGCCGTGCCCGTAGACCGGCTGGGTGGTGTCGGGCGAGATCCGCTGGGTCGCCTCCGGGGCCGGCATCGCGCCGGTGGGCGTGTGCAGCGGGCCGGCCAGCGCGTCCGCATTGGTCTCGTCCAACGCCGCGCCGCTGGCCGCGGGATTCGGCTCGGGGCGCTCGCCCCGGCGCAGGGCGGCGAGCCGGTCGGTCAGCGACTCGCCGGGGGCGATCATTGCCGGGCCGCCGATCTGGCCGGTCGGCTTCGGCTCGGTCGCGATCGCGGGCGGCATCGACGGCCGCTGCACCGGGACCACGGCGTACGGGTCGGTGACCGAGTGGACGGCGGTGGCGTTGCTGGCCAGTGGCCCGGTGAGCAGCTCGCGCAGCATGCCTCGGGCGGTGTGCAGTTCCAGCCGCCGGGCCGGGTCCTTCTCCAGCAGGGCCATCAGCACGCCGGTCAGCGGGCCGCTGCGCTGCGGGGTGGCCGGCGGGTCCTCGACCACGGCGTGCATGGTCTCGATCGGGTCGCCCCGGTCGAACGGGGGGCGCCCCTCGACCGCGGTGTAGAGCGTGACGCCGAGCGAGAAGAGGTCACTCGGCGGGCCGAAATCCTGGCCCATCGCCCGCTCGGGCGAGATGAAGTGCGGCGAGCCGAGCACCATGCCGGGCGTGGTGAGCTGCACGTCGGTGGGCATCCGGGCGACGCCGAAGTCGGTCAGCACGCAGCGGCCGTCGGAGCAGATGAGCACGTTGGCCGGCTTGACGTCGCGGTGCAGCACGCCGATCGCGTGCGCCACCTCGAGGGCGCCGAGCAGCGCGATGCCGATCTTGGCGACCGCGCGGGGGGCGACCGGACCGTCCTCGATCACCATGTCGGCCAGGCTGCGCGCGTCCAGCAGCTCCATCACGATCCACGGGCGGCCACCCTCGGTGACCACGTCGTACACCTGGACCACGGCCGGGTGCTGGATCGCGGCGGCCGCGCGGGCCTCACGGAGGGTCCGCTCGTACATCGCGTCACGGTCGCTGGGGGCCAGCCCCGGGGGGAGGACGACCTCCTTGACCGCCACGTCACGGCGCAGCAGCGTGTCGTTTGCGCGCCACACCGTGCCCATGCCGCCGTTGCCCACCGGAGAGTGCAGGGAGTAGCGACCGCCAATGGTCGTGCCGGGTGCCGCGCGGCCAGTGGGAGGACTGACCGGTCCGCCGCTCCACGTCGGGATCTGAGTCACAGAAAAGCCACCGGGGGATATCGAGGGGGCTGGGACACAACCTCCCTATCTTGCGGGTTCCGGCCCCCGATGCGAAACCCGACGCGGCGGACGTTTACCTACTTGACCGTATGCGGTCAGCTACTCACCCCTGGTTGGCTGCCGCCGACGCCCAGATGTGCGCCATCCCTCATCCATCGACGGCCCGTCGCGTCCTACCATCCGGACATGAGCGAACGGCGGTCGAGCGAGTCCGGTTTCCCGATCAAGGGCGTCTACGCGGCGGACGACGTCCCAGCGGAGCTGGTGGAGCGGCTGGGCGCTCCGGGTGAGTACCCGTACACCCGCGGGGTGTATCCGACGATGTACACCTCCCGCCCGTGGACCATGCGGCAGTACGCCGGTTTCGGCACCGCCACCGAGTCCAACACGCGCTACCACCAGCTCCTGCGCGCCGGCACCATGGGCCTGTCGGTGGCCTTCGACCTGCCCACCCAGATGGGGTACGACTCCGACGACCCGATCGCGCACGGCGAGGTGGGCAAGGTCGGCGTCGCCATCGACTCGATCGAGGACATGCGGCTGCTCTTCGACGGCATCCCGCTGGACAAGGTCTCCACCTCGATGACCATCAACGCGCCCGGCTCGGTGCTGCTCCTGCTCTACCAGCTCGTGGCCGAGGAGTCCGGGGTGCCGGGCACCGCGCTCAACGGCACCATCCAGAACGACATCCTCAAGGAGTACATCGCCCGCGGGACGTACATCTTCCCGCCGAAGCCCTCGCTGCGGCTGGTGGCCGACACCTTCGCGTACTGCCGCGCCGAGGTGCCGAAGTGGAACACCATCTCCATCTCCGGCTACCACATGGCCGAGGCGGGCGCCTCGCCCGTGCAGGAGATCGCGTTCACCCTGGCCAACGGCGCGGAGTACGTGCGTGCCGCGCTCGCCGCCGGGCTGGCCGTGGACGACTTCGCGCCCCGGCTGTCGTTCTTCTTCGTCGCCCGCACCACGTTGCTGGAGGAGGTCGCCAAGTTCCGGGCGGCCCGGCGGATCTGGGCCCGGCTGATGCGCGACGAGTTCGGGGCGAAGAACCCGAAGTCGATGATGCTGCGGTTCCACACCCAGACCGCGGGCGTGCAGCTCACCGCCCAGCAGCCGGAGGTGAACCTGGTCCGGGTGGCGATCCAGGGCCTCGGCGCGGTGCTCGGCGGCACCCAGTCGTTGCACACCAACAGCTTCGACGAGGCGATCGCGCTGCCCACCGAGAAGGCGGCCCGGCTGGCGCTGCGTACCCAGCAGGTGCTGGCGTACGAGACGGACCTGACCGCCACCGTGGACCCGTTCGCCGGGTCGTACGTGGTGGAGGCGATGACGGCCGAGATCGAGGCGGCCGCGGGCGAGCTGATGCAGCGGGTCTTCGACCACGGCTCGGCGGTGGACGCGATCGAGGCGGGCTTCCAGAAGCGGGAGATCGAGCAGTCCGCGTACCGGATCGCCCAGGAGATCGACTCGGGCGAGCGGGTGGTGGTCGGGCTCAACCGGTTCCAGATCGACGAGGAGGAGCCGTACGAGCCGCTGCGGGTCGACCCGGCGATCGAGGCCGCCCAGGCGGAGCGGCTGGCGAAGCTGCGCGCCGAGCGGGACGCCGAGGCGGTCGAGCGGACCCTCGCGGAGCTGCGCGCCGCTGCCCAGGGCACCGGAAACGTGCTGTATCCGATGAAGGAGGCGCTGCGCGCCAAGGCCACCGTCGGCGAGGTGTGCGGGACGCTGCGCGAGGTGTGGGGGACGTACCGGCCGAGCGACCGGTTCTGACGTGATCCGACGGCGGCCCCGCCGGCGCCCGCTCCGGGTGCCCGACGGGGCCGCCGTGCTGTCCGGCCCGTCCGCCCGGGCCGTCGGGGCAGTGGAGCCCCGCCGTGACGCGTGTGTGGATCGGGGATGCGGGTAACCCGATCGGGTGAACGGGACGGACAGCCTGTGCGGTCGCATCCCGGGTCGACATGTGACTCTCGGGAGTCACCCGACAGCCGGCCGTTGTCGCGCAATTGTCGGAGCGGCAGTTAACTGCGGCGACTAATGCGACAATTCGGAACGACGGTCCGTGATTTGGCGATCGCCGAACCGGTTACGCGTTGTAGGAGGTGTGGGGCAGATGACGGCCTTCGACCGCGATCTACCTGCTGTCCCGCAGATGGTTGAGCCCTCTTACCAGGGCATTCGTAACGCTGCGCGGTCCGACCGCTACGCGAAAGATGTTGCCCAGCGTCACCGCCGGAGGTCTAGGCTGTCTGCTGTTCTGCCCGAAGATCCATCCACTTCTAGTGATCGAGAATTCGACGTGACGAGTGCGTTGACGCTGCCTTCAGCCGGCAGCCCGCTGGCGTCGTCCTGGCCGGAGGCGCCATCCGGATCCCAGCCCCTGCCTTTCGAGCTCGACCATCTGCTGGCCCTCCGGATACCCGGCCTCATTGCCACCCGCCGTCACATCCACTCCCACCCGGAGCTGTCCGGCGCGGAGTTCGAGACGGCCGCCCTGATCCACCGGGAGCTCTCCCTCGCCGGGCTGAAACCGCGCCTGCTGCCCAAGGGCAACGGCGTCATCTGCGACATCGACGGGCGCCCGGACGGTCCGGTGATCGCGCTCCGCGCCGACATCGACGCCCTCCCGCTGGCCGACCCCAAGGACGTGCCCTACCGGTCGACCGTGGACGGCGTCTGCCACGCCTGCGGGCACGACGTGCACACCACCGTGATGCTCGGCGTGGGCATGCTGCTCGCCCAGCTCGCCGACCTCGGCCAGCTCGACGGCCGGGTCCGGCTCATCTTCCAGCCGGCCGAGGAGATCCTGCCCTGCGGCTCCCTGGAGGTCATCGAGGCCGGCGGCCTGGACGACGTGGTGCAGATCTTCGCCGTTCACTGCGACCCGAACCTGCCGGTCGGCCGGGTCGGCCTGCGGGTCGGCCCGATCACCGCCGCCGCCGACAACGTCACCGTCCGGCTCACCGGCCCGGGCGGGCACACCGCGCGACCGCACCTCACCGTCGACCTGGTCGACGCGCTCGGCCGGCTGGTCACCGAGGTACCCGCCCTGGTCAGCCGCCGGGTGCCGGCCAACAGCGGGCTGCTGCTGGTGTTCGGCCACGCCTCGGCCGGCACCCGCTACAACGTCATCCCCTCCGAGGCCTGCGCGGCCGGCACCCTGCGTGTGATGGACCGTGACACCTGGGACCAGGCCCCGAAGATCGTGGCCCAGGTGGTCCGGGACGTCATCGCGCCCACCGGCGCCACCGTCGACCTGGAGTACCTGCGTGGCCGGCCGCCGGTCACCAACGACGCCCGGGCCATCGGCGTGCTCACCGCCGCCACCGCCGCGGCCCTCGGCCCCGAGGGGATCGCGGAGACCCCGCAGAGCATGGGCGGCGAGGACTTCTCCTGGTATCTGGAGCATGTGCCAGGCGCGCTCGCCCGCCTCGGGGTCGGCCGGAGCGGGCCCAACGTGGACCTGCACCGGGCCTCGTTCGACGTGGACGAGCGCGCCATCCCGGTCGGCGTACGCCTCATGGTCCAGACCGCGCTGCGGGCACTGGCGGCGGCGCGCTAGGCGTCGGACCAGGCACCGGCCCGGCCGGTCCCGGCACCATCCGCGCCGGACCGGCCGGCGGAGCCCGCCGCGCCCGCCGCCGCCGGGCCAGCCAGATCAGCAGCGCCACCGGTACGCCGATCATCAGCGCGAACGGCAGCACCGCGCCCAGCACGGTGAGGGCCACGGTCAGCGAGCTCAGGAACGCGGACCAGCCGCCCCGCAGCCCGACCAGGAAGCCCAGGTCGTCCTCCTTCTCGACGGTCACGGCGTGGGGGCCGACGAAGGCCACGGTGATCGTGGAGAGCGCCGTCAGGTCGGCCAGCCGGCGCTTCTTCGCCTCCAGCGACGCGAGGTCGGCCTCCCGCCGGCCCACCTCGTTCTCCAGCGTGACCAGGTCGTTGATCGAGGTGGCCCGGGCCAACAGCTTCCGGGCGCTGTCCACCCGGGCCCGCTGGGTGGCGATCCGGGCGTCCAGGTCGACGGTCTCCTCGGTGACGTCCTCGGTGCGGATCTCGCGTCGTTCCTGCTTGCCGAGGCCGGCGAGTCCGTCGATGAGCGCGGTGAACCGGTCCGCCGGCACCCGCAGGATCAGCTCGGCCCGGGCGTCCGCCGACTCGCTGGTCCGCTGGTCGCCACCGACGAATCCACCCGCCTCGCGGGCCCGGGCGGTCGCCTCGCGGGCCGCCCGGTCCACGTCTTCCACCCGGACCTGCATCGTTCCCGTGTAGATGATCGACCGCTGGTCCACCCGCAGGTCCGTTCCACCCGAGCCGCCTGCGGCCTTGTCCTGGTCGGCGCCGCCTTCCGCCTTGGCGGCCCCGCCCGCGTTGGGGGCCGCGGCAGGCATCCCGGAGTCGCTGGCGTTCTTCCCGCCGTCGGCGCCGCAGGCCCCCGCGGCCAGCACCGCCACCAGCCCCATCGCCGCCAGCGCCACGGCCCGGCGACGTCTCCCTTGTCCAGTCATGCCGCCACCTCGCCGCGCTCGGCGCCGGCATGAGGCACCACGACGCCGTGCTGATGATTCGCTCGCTGTTGCTCGCTCATGTCCCCGCTCCGATCCTCGTCGACCCCACCCCGGGGTCGATACGTCGGACGCGGCGCGCCATCGCGCCGGTTCCGGCAGACTGCGCTGAGGACATCACGATTCGATAATCGAGGAGTCACGATGCAGGTCACCAAGTACGGCCACTCCTGTGTCCGGCTGGAGCACGACGGGGGAGTGGTCGTGGTGGACCCGGGGGTCTACAGCGAACCGGAGGCACTGGACGGGGTGGACGCGGTGCTGATCACCCACGAGCACCCGGACCACGTGAACGTCGAGGCGCTGAACCAGGCGCTGGAGCGCCGCCCGTTCACCGTCAACGGTCCGGCTTCGCTGGCCGGCATCCTCGGTGCCGCCGCCGAAGCGCTGGTCGTGGTCGCGCCCGGCGAGTCGTTCACCGCCGCCGGCGTCCCGGTCCGCGCGTACGGCGGGCAGCACGCCGTCATCCACCCCGACATCCCCGTCATCCAGAACCTGGGCTACGTGTTCAACGACGTCGTCTACCACCCGGGCGACTCCCTGGTCGTACCCGACGACCTCCAGGTGGACACCCTCTTCGCCCCGATCCACGCACCCTGGTCGAAGTTCTCCGAGGTGGTCGACTTCATCCGGGCCGTGGCCCCGCGTCGCGCCTTCGCGCTGCACGACGGGCTGCTCAACGCCAACGGCTTCGGCGTGCTCGACCGGCAGTACACCGCGCTGTCGAAGACCGAGTACCGCCGCCTCGAACCGGGCACCAGGATCGACGTCTGACCGACATGGCCGGTCCGCCCCCCGAGCTGGTCCAGCGGCTCTACGCCACGCCGCCGGATCGGTTCATCGCGGACCGGGACGCCGCGGCCGCCGAGGCGCGCCGGGCCGGCGACCCGAAGACCGCCCGGGAGATCGGCCGGCTGCGCCGACCCACGGTCGCCGCCTGGCTGGTCAACCTGCTGGCCATCCGCCGGCCCGAGCTGGTCGCCGACCTGGCGCGGCTCGCCGAGTCGCTGCGCACCGCCCAACGCGAGCTGCGCGGCGGCAAGCTGCGCGAACTCTCCGCGCAACGCCGGGCCGTCGTCGGCGCCCTGGTCGGCGAGGTACGCAAGCTGGCCGCCGCCGAGCCGGCCGCCCCGCCGGCCGGGAAGCTGCCGCTGGCCGAGGTGGAGGCGACGCTCAACGCCGCCCTGTCCGACCCCGAGGTGGCCGAGCAGATCCGGGCCGGCCGACTGCTCCGGGCCACCCACTACGCCGGCTTCGGTGAGGTGCCGCGCCCACAGCTGCGGCTGGTCACCGGGGGCGTGGAGGAGCCGCCCGAGCGGGCCGAGACCCGGCGGGCGCACGACGAGCGGGCTGCCGAGCGGGCGGCCCGGGCCGAACGGGCGAAACGCCGCCGCGCGCTGGACCGCGAGCTGTCGAAGGCCCGCGGCGATCAGGACCGGGCCGAGCAGGAGCTGGCCGAGGCCGTCCGGTCCGAACGGGACGGCGGCGCGACGCTGGACCGGATCGAGACCGAGCTGGCCGAGCTGGAACGCCGGCGGGCCGTCGCCGAGCAGGATCTCAGCCGCGCCAAGCTGGCCCGGCGGGGAGCCGAGCGGTCGGTCACCGCCGCCCGTCGGCGTAGCGGGGAGGTGGAGGCGGCGCTGGAGGCGCTGGACGCCGAAGAGGGGGATGCCGACGTGGGCGGCGACCGGGCAGACTGACCGGGATGGATGACCACGGTGGCTGGACGGGGGCGCCCCGCCGATGACTCCGGAACAGGTCGCCGCCGCCAGCAAGCCGCTGGTGCTGGCGCTCGGGGAGATCTTCTCCCGCCGTCCGGCGACGCTGCGCCGGGCTCGGCTGCTGGGCATCTCCGGCTGGGCGTTCTACATCACCGGCCGCGCCGGGGCGCTCGGTGACGTCCGTGCCGAGACGGCCGCCGCCGCGCTCGGCTTCATCGCCCCCGAAGCGTTCGCCGACGGCTGGGACGGTGCCGCCCGTACGGTCCGGCCGCTGGAGGTGGCCGGCGCGACCCTGGCCGAGTGCTGCCGGTGGGGCGCCGAGCAGTTGGGTGACGGACCCCAGGCGCCCCGCCTGGCCGGCCTGCTGGAACGGGCGGTCGAGGCGGCGGACGCCAGCGGGATGCCGCTCTTCGCCGCCTGGCGGTCCATGCCGGTCCCGGATCGCTCGCCGGGCGCGCGGGCGGCCGTCGCGCTGCTGCTGCTCCGCGAGCACTTCGCCGGGGCGTACCTGCTGGCGGTCCGGGCCGCCGGGATGACCCCGCTCGAGGCGGTGCTGGCCGGGCCGGAGGGGGAGGCGGGGGCGGCCGCCTGCGGTTGGTCGCCCCCGTACCCGCCGGTGGGGCCGCTGGTGCGGCGGCGGCTCTGGGCCGAGACGGTGACCGACCGGTTGGCCTCGACCGCGTTCCGGGCGCTCGCCCCCGGGGAGGCGGCCGAACTGCTCAACCTGCTCACCGCCGCCCGGCTGCACGTCCGCGGATAAATTGAGGGGCGGACGCCCCGGGTGGGCTGCCAGGATCGGCGGCGTGACGCTCCCCGCCGGCTGGACCGCCCGCCGCCCCACCCGCGACGACGTACCCGCGATCCTGAAGGTGGTGCACGCCGCCGACATCTTCGCCGTCGGCTACCCGGACTTCGACGCCGAGGACGTCGAGTCCGTGCTGACCGCCCCCTTCTTCGACCCGGGCCGGGACTCGTGGCTGGTCACCGACCCGGACGGCACCGCGGTCGCCTGGGCGATCCTGAACAACCCGACCGGGATCGGCCGCGAGTTCGTCGACGTCCTCGTCGACCCGGACCGCGCCGACGAGCTGCGCGCCCCGCTGCTGGCCCGGCAGCTCGACCGGGTCGCCGAACGGGCCGCCGAACGCCAGCTGCCGGCGCTGACCGTGCGCTGCGGGGTCTTCGCCCCGGAGACCCGCTGGGCGGCCGAGCTGGTCGAGGCCGGCTTCACCCGGGTCAAGCGGTACATCCGGATGAGCCGCTCCCTCGCCGACCTGCCCGCCGAACCGCCCCCGCCGGCCGGGGTGGCCATCCGCCCGCTGCACGCCGGCGACGAGGCGGACCTGCGGCTGTTCCACCGCATCTTCGACACCGCGTTCCAGGACACCCCGGACTACGAGCCGCTCGGCTTCGAGTCGTGGCGGGAGCTGATCCCGTCGTACGGCAAGGTGTGGGACGAGTGGTTCGTCGCCGAGGTCGACGGGGAGCCGGCCGGTGCCCTCCAGTCCTCGGACCAGGCGCTGGAGCTGGACATGGGCTGGGTACGCACGCTGTCGGTGCTGCCCGCGTACCGGCGGCGCGGGGTGGGGGCGGCGCTGCTGCGCCGGGCCTTTGCCACCTACGCCGTGAAGGGGCGGACATCCGCCGGCCTCGGCGTCGACCTGGCCAACCCGACCACCCCGGTGACCCTCTACCGCTCGGTCGGGCTGCGTGAGGTGCGCTGGACCGACATTTACGAGCGCACGGTCACCGCCGTGGGTGTGGGATAGGCGACCCGGCGCGGGGCCGCCCGCCCGCCGGGGGACCCGCCGAGGAGACTGAAGGCGTGCGATACGCGCTACGCCGACACCACGTGGGACCCGCGCTAGGCCGACGCGGTGCCGGTGGGGCGGGACCGCAGTTCGGTGACGTAGTCGTCCGGCGCACCAGCCTTCTCCGCGGCGTTCGCGATCTCGGACAGGTACCACGACGTCGGCAGGCCACCCTCGTACCCGTCGAAGACGTAGACCCATGCGGTCACGTCCCCGTCCAGCGTCGAGACGCGGACCGTGAGCTTCTGGTACGTCCCGGCGGTCACGCCCTCGATCTCGTCGAGCTGCGCGGCGTCGTACGGGTGGATGTCGTAGAGCGCGACGAAGACCCGGTCGCCCGGGGACTCGACCACGCTGCTGACCGAGCCCTCCCAGCCGATGACGCCCTCGCCCGCGAAGGTGAGCCGCCACCCCTCCAGCCAGCCGGTGCCCACCATCGGCGAATGCGGGCAGTAGGCGCGCATGCGGGCGGGGTCCAGGTTTGAGCCATAAGCGGCGTACACACGCACGGCGATGACGATAGCCCGATCGGCGGGTGGGGGAGAATACGACGGTGCGTGTCGAACGCGACGGGGGAAAGAAAGTCACTGTGAGCACTGACGAGGGGCGAGCGCTGTGAACCAGATCGTGATCATCGGCGGGGGCCCGGCCGGGTACGAGGCGGCGTTGGTCGCCGCCCAGCTGGACGCTGATGTCACCGTGGTCGAGGCGGAGGGGGCCGGCGGTGCCTGCGTACTCTCCGACTGCGTCCCGTCGAAGACCTTTATCGCCAGCTCAGAGGTGGTCACCGGCTACCGGGACACTGAGGAGTTCGGTGTGCACTCGGACGGGCTGGAGGCGGTGACCGTCGACGCCCCGGCGGTGCACGAGCGGGTCAAGCGGCTCGCCCTGGCCCAGTCCGCCGACATCCACACCAAGCTGGTCAAGGCCGGGGTGGAGTTCGTGGCCGGCACCGCCCGGCTGGGCGAGGACACGCTGGGTCACACCCACCGGGTGGTCGTCACCCCGTCCGACGGCGGCGCGGAGTATTCGATCGACGCCTCGACCGTTCTGATCGCCACCGGCGCCACCCCACGCCAGCTCCCCACCGCGCTGCCCGACGGCGAGCGCATCCTCACCTGGCGCCAGGTGTACGACCTGACGGAGCTGCCGGAGCATCTGATCGTGGTCGGCTCCGGCGTGACCGGCGCTGAGTTCGCCAGCTCGTACCTGGCGATGGGTGTGGAGGTCACGCTGGTCTCCAGCCGCGACCGGGTGATGCCGCACGAGGACGCCGACGCCGCGATGGCGATCGAGCGGGTGTTCCGCAACCGGGGCATGACCATCCTCAACAACTCCCGCGCCGAGGCGGTCCGCCGGATCGGCGACGGCGTCGAGGTGGTGCTCGCCGACGGCCAGGTGGTGGTCGGCTCGCACGCGCTGATCGCGGTCGGCTCGATCCCCAACACCGCCAACCTGGGCCTCGCCGAGTACGGCGTCCAGCTGGCCCGGGGCGGCTACGTCACCGTCGACCGGGTGTCCCGGACCAACGTGCCCGGCATCTACGCCGCCGGTGACTGCACCGGGGTGCTGCCGCTGGCCAGCGTCGCCGCCATGCAGGGCCGGATCGCGATGTGGCACGCGCTCGGCGAGGCGGTGCGTCCGCTGCGGCTGCGTACCGTCGCGGCGAACGCCTTCACCGACCCGGAACTGGCCACGGTCGGCGTCTCGCAGAACGAGGTGGACGCCGGCAAGGTGCCGGCCCGTCAGGTGATGCTGCCGCTCGCCGGGAACGCCCGGGCCAAGATGGCCGACCTGGCCGACGGCTTCGTCAAGCTCTTCTGCCGCCCGGCCAGCGGCCAGGTGATCGGCGGTGTGGTGGTGGCGCCGAAGGCCAGCGAGCTGATCCTGCCGATCACCATGGCGGTGGAGAACAACCTCACCGTCAACGAGCTGGCCCAGACCATCACCATCTACCCTTCGCTGTCGGGCTCGATCACCGAGGCGGCCCGCCAGCTCATGCTCCACGAGTTGGAGTGACGGCCGATCAGTCCCAGAAGCACTCCAGGCTGCCGTCGTCGAGCGTGACTGCGTCGGCCTCGGCGCGGAACAGCTCGGCGGTCCGCCCCTTCATCGCGTCTGTCCGGCGTGCTGATGATCATGTTCGGCGCGTCAGGCGACGTTGAGGTGGATGTTCCCGATCCGGGCGACGACATCGAGATGCCCGCCGAGGCCGATCACGTACGCCCTCAGGCTTTCCAAACTGGTGCTCTCCCCATTCTCGATCTGGCTGATCCTTGCCTGAGATAGTCCTGCAGCCTCAGCCAACTGCGTCTGTGTCATGCCCAGCTGCTTCCGGATCTCCGCGAGCTGGGCACCGCTCACCGAGGCGAGCATCTGTTCGCGCATCCGTCCCCGCCGAGCAGCGCGCTCAGGCTCGTCCCAGGCGGGATCGATCTCCCTGGCCTTCGCCTTGACGTCTCGCCAGTTCGCTCCACCGCTCATTGTTAGGCTTCCTTCAGGTCGATCAGGTGCTCCTGGAAGCGGGCGTCAGCCAAGGGTATGGCCGTCCGGTACCAACCTTGCCACTGTCCGGACTTGTCGCCTGCCGTCAGGAAGATTGCCTCCCGTAACGGATCGAACGCGAAGATCATCCGTGCCTCCGTGGAGCCGGTCGAGCCGGGCCGTAGTTCCTTCATGTGGTGAAAGGCGCTGCCCTTGAGGCGATCGACCAGGGGCCTGCCCAGTGCTGGGCCATGCTCCCCGAGCAGGTCGATCGCCTCACTGACCAGATCGGCTGAGGTGGGATCACTCCTGCACAGGTCGAGAAACCACGATTCGACCTCAGGGTGCAGTCTGATCTCCCACATGTCGCCAATATAAGGCCAGCTTATACGCCGTGGTAGAAGACACGCGAGCGGACGGCGGAGTGAGCCGGTCAGTCGACGCCGACCGGGACCTCGGTCTCGCCCTCGGCGCGGGTGTGGCGGGCGCTGATCGTGCTCACCGCCCAGCCGGCCGCCGCGAACCCGGCCGCCGCCGCTCCACCGATGAGCGCGAGCCGCCACGCCGACTGGGTCAGCGCCGTGCCGCCCAGGTGGCCGACCAGCGTTCCGTACGCCGCCCAGCTGGTCGCCGCCGTGGCCTCGTAGAGCAGGAAGAGGCGGTACGGGTAGCGGCTGCGCCCGGCCGCGAAGCAGGCGACCATCCGCCCGCCGGGTACGAAGCGGCAGAGCAGGATCACCAGTGGCCCCGGCTCGCGTAGCCCGCGGGTGACCCGGGCGGCGGCCCGGCGGGCCCGGCCGGGCAGGGTGTACCGGGGTGCCCGGCGGCCCGGGGCGCTCCGGCCCAGCAGGTAGCAGGCGAGATCGCCGGTGAAGACGCCGACCGCGCCGACGACGATGGTGAGCGGCAGGCTCAGCCCGCCGTAGACGGTGAGCGCGCCGCTGGTGATCATGACGACCTGGGTCGGTACGACCGGAACGAACGCGTCCGCGGCCAGTAACCCCAGCAGCACAAGGTACGCCCACGTGGGCGACGCGACGTCAGAGATGAGTTCGGGCACGACCGCCACCTCGCCGGATTCCCCCGTTCGGTCGCACCGAGCCTGCCGGCGTGCCTCGCGTCACTCCGAACTGCCCTGCCCGACGGTGACCACTGACACCGGTGTGCCACCCGTGGACAACGATGCCAGCGTGTCGTTTGTGACGACTGTTCGGCGTGGCGGCGCTCACCGACGCGGGCGGCAAACCGCCAATTCCCGGCGTACCGTTGTCGAGGCGCGGTTCCGCCGCCGTCGGATCCCCCGTTTCCGACGGCCGGGCCGCCGCGGGTCGCCGGCAGGTCCCGTGCCGGCGACCCGCCCCACAGCTTCCTTGTCGGGCCTCCGACAGCACACCCCCGTGGGGGCGGTCCTCGGATACGATCCCGGGCTCAACCGACAATCCCATTCGGGAGGCTCCTCGATGGTTTCCAGGCTGGTTCGGGGTGTGTTCGCCCTGGCCCTGCTGCTTGGCGGCAGCACCTTAGTCGCCGTCGCCCCGGCCGAGGCGGCGGCAAAGCGATACGCGAACTGCACCGCGCTGAACAAGGTCTACAAGCACGGCGTGGGCAGGAAGGGCGCGAAGGACAAGGTCCGGGGCAAGACCAAGCCGGTCACCAACTTCACGGTGAACAACGCGGTCTACGCCAAGAACACCCGCCTGGACCGGGACAGGGACGGCATCGCCTGCGAGAAGCGTTGACCTCGCACGGGAGGCGGTGCCGGCCGGAAAACCGGTCGCCCCGGGTGCTGTGCCGGTCGTACCGTCACCGCATGCGCAGCGCGGTGGTGACCACGACGCCGGGAATCCCCGGCGCGCCGCACTGACGTATCCGTCGACGAGGCCCCGGGGCGAACCGCCCCGGGGCCTCGTGGCGTTCCGGGCCAGCTCGCCTCCGGGTCGTACCCGATCAAGGAGAGCGACATGATCGACCACCGCAGGCTCGGCCGGGAGTTGGAGCTGTTCGTCTCGGACCCGCTCGCGGGCGCCGGCCTGCCCATCTGGCTGCCGGCCGGCGCCGCCGCCCGGCACGCCGTCGAGGAGTACGTGCGGGACCTGGAGCGCCGCGCCGGCTACCGGCACGTCTACTCGCCGTCGCTGGGCCGCCGGGAGCTGTTCGAGCTCTCCGGCCACCTGGGATATTTCGCCGACGACATGTTCCCGCCGATCCGGCTCAGCCCCGACGACGAGTTCGTGCTGCGGCCGGCGCTCTGCCCGCACCACGCGCTGGTCTTCCGGGCCCGGGGCCGCTCCTACCGGGAGCTCCCGCTGCGCGTCGCCGAGCTGGGCGGGATGTATCGGGCGGAGCGCTCCGGGGTGCTCGGCGGGCTCGCCCGGGTCCGCGCCATCTCCCTCAACGACGCGCACAACTTCTGCGCGCTGGACCAGGTCGGGGAGGAGGTACGCGAGATCCTCGGGCTGATCCGCGAGGCGCACGCGGCGCTCGGCGTACGGCCGGCCGGGTTCCGGCTGTCGCTGCGCGGGTCGGGGGAGAAGTACGTGGGGGACGACCGCTCGTGGGCGCGGGCCGAGGAGCTGCTCCGCGCCGCGCTCGACGGGGTCGACTACGACGAGGGCCCGGGCGAGGCCGCCTTCTACGGCCCGAAGATCGACATTCAGATCGTGGACCCGGCCGGCCGGGAGTCGACCATCTCCACCATCCAGCTCGACTTCGACAAGCCGGAGCGGTTCGACCTGTCGTACACCGCCGCGGACGGGAGCCGGAAGCGACCGGTGATGGTGCACCGGAGCCTGGTCGGCAGCATGGAACGGCTCTTCGCGTACCTGATCGAGGTGCACGCCGGCGCCTTTCCGGCCTGGTACGCCCCGGTGCAGCTGGTGCTGCTCCCGGTCGACGACGGCCAGGCGGACGCGGCCGTCGACCGGTGCCGCCGGGCCGAGGCGGTGGGGCTGCGGGCCGAGGTCGACCTGACCGGCTCGCTGGGCGCCCGGATCCGCGACGCGGCGCGCCGGAAGATCCCGTACGTCGGGGTGGTCGGCTCCCGGGAGGCGGCCGACGGATCGGTCTCCTTGCGCCTGCGCGACGGTCGCGGGCTCGACCCGATGCCGGTGGCCGACGCGCTGGGGTTGATCGGGCGGGTCGTCGCCACCCGCTCGGCCGGCCTGCTCCCGGCCGCCTGACTGCTGCCGGCCCGAGCCTGTCCCGGCATCCTGGGCGGCGTTCCGGGCGGCGGCCGGCGCCGGCTTCCCGCCATCGGGGTGGGAAGCCGGCGCCAGGCCGGGCGCACGGTCCACGTCAGTTCTTGGCTGGCGCGACCGTCGGAAGCGTCCCGGCCGGGGCACCCCCTGGCGGCGGAGCCGGGATCTCGTCCGTGATCACCGCGCCGGTGAACTGCGACCGGTACAGCCGGGCGTACGCGCCGCCGGCGGCGAGGAGCTCGTCGTGCGTGCCCTGCTCGACGATCCGGCCGTTCTCCATCATCAGGATCAGGTCCGCGTCGCGGATGGTGGAGAGCCGGTGCGCGATGACGAAGCTGGTCCGGTCCGAACGCAGCGCCGCCATCGCCCGCTGGAGCAGCACCTCGGTCCGGGTGTCCACCGAGCTGGTCGCCTCGTCGAGGATCAGCAGCGACGGCTCGGCGAGGAACGCCCGGGCAATGGTGATCAGCTGCTTCTCGCCCGCGCTGACGTTGCTGCCCTCCTCGTCGATCACCGTGTCGTATCCGTCGGGCAGGCTGCGGACGAAGCGGTCCACGAAGGTGGCCCGGGCCGCCGCCAGGATCTCCTCCTCGCTGGCGTCCGGCCGTCCGTACGCGATGTTGTCCCGGATGGTGCCGCCGAAGAGCCAGGTGTCCTGGAGCACCATGCCGATCCGGCCGCGCAGCTCGTCCCGGCGCATCGTGGTGATGTCCACCCCGTCGAGGGTGATCCGGCCGGCGTCCAGCTCGTAGAACCGCATGATCAGGTTGACCAGGGTGGTCTTGCCGGCGCCGGTCGGGCCGACGATCGCCACCGTGTGTCCGGGCTCGGCGACCAGGGACAGGTCGTCGATGAGCGGCTTGTCCGGGTCGTACCGGAAGGAGACGTGCTCGAACTCGACGCGGCCGTGCGGGTCGGCGATCCCGGCCGGCTGCGCCGGCTCCGGGCTCTGCTCCTCGGCGTCGAGGACGGCGAAGACCCGTTCGGCCGAGGCCACCCCGGACTGGAGCAGGTTGGCCATCGAGGCGACCTGGGTGAGCGGCTGGGTGAACTGCCGAGAGTACTGGATGAACGCCTGCACGTCGCCGAGGCTCATCGTGCCCGAGGCCACCCGCAGGCCGCCGACCACGGCGATCGCCACGTAGCTGAGGTTCCCGAGGAAGAACATCGCCGGCATGATGATTCCGGAGACGAACTGCGCGCCGAAGCTCGCCTGGAACAGTTGCTCGTTCTTGGCGTGGAAGGCGGCCTCCACCTCCTTCTGCCGACCGAAGACCTTGACCAGTTCGTGGCCGGTGTACGCCTCCTCGATCTGCCCGTTCAGCTCGCCGGTGTGCGTCCACTGAGCGATGAACTTGCGCTGCGAGCGCTTGGCGATCTGGCCGGTGACGACCACCGACAGTGGCACCGCCACCAGGGCCACCACCGCCAGCAGCGGCGAGATCCAGACCATCATGGCCAGTACGCCGACCACGGTGAGCAGCGAGGTGAGCAGTTGGCTCAGCGTCTGCTGGAGGGTCTGCGAGATGTTGTCGATGTCGTTGGTGACCCGGCTCAGCAGTTCGCCGCGCGGCTGCCGGTCGAAGTAGGGCAGCGGCAGCCGGTTGAGCTTCTCCTCCACCTCGGCGCGCAGCCGCAGCACGGTCCGCTGCACCACCCCGTTGAGCAGCCAGCCCTGCGCCCACATCAGCACGCTGGCCCCGACGTAGAGCGCCAGTGCCAGGGCCAGCACCTGGCCCAGCCGGGTGAAGTCGATGCCGACGCCGGGCACCACGTCCATCTTGGCCAGCATGTCGGCGAAGTTGCCGTTGCCGGACGCCCGGGCCGCGGCCACCGCCTGGTCGGCGGTGGTGCCGGCGGGCAGCCGCCGGCCGATCAGCCCGCTGAAGATCAGGTCGGTGGCGTGGCCGAGCACCTTCGGCCCGATGACGCTGAGCCCGACGCTCGCCACGGCCAGCGCGAGCACGGCGGTCAGTTCCATCCGGTGCGGCCGGAGCCGCCCGAGCAGCCGCCGGGCGGACGGCCCGAAGTTCATCGCCTTCTCGGCGGGCATGCCCATGCTCATGTGTGGTGGGCCGCCGCCGCCGCGTCGCCCGGCCGGTGGCAGCCGCTTCGGCGTCGCCTTCTCTGTTACGGCGCTCACGCTGCGACCTCCGCCGTCTGCTGGGACGCCACGATCTCGGCGTACGTGGGGCAGGTCTGGAGCAGTTCCTCGTGTCGTCCCATCCCGACGACGCCTCCGTCCTCGAGCACGATGATCTGATCGGCGTCGATGATCGTGGAGACCCGCTGGGCCACGATCACCACCGCCGCCTCCGCAGTGACCGGCTTCAGCGCCGCCCGCAGCCGGGCGTCCGTGCCGAGGTCGAGCGCGGAGAACGAGTCGTCGAACAGGTAGATCTCCGGCTCGCGGACCAGCGCGCGGGCGATCGCGAGCCGCTGCCGCTGGCCGCCGGAGACGTTCGTGCCGCCCTGCGCGATCGGCGCGTCCAGCCCGCCCGGCATCTCGGCGACGAACTCCCGGGCCTGGGCGATCTCCAGCGCCGCCCAGAGTTCGGCGTCGGTGGCGTCCGGGTTGCCGTAGCGCAGGTTGCTGGCGACCGTGCCGCTGAACAGGTACGGCCGCTGCGGCACCAGCCCGATCCGCCGCCACAGCTCGTCCGGGGCCAGGTCGCGGACGTCCACCCCGTCGACGAGGACCGCCCCGGCGGTCGGGTCGACCAGCCGCGGGATCAGGGTGAGCAGGGTCGTCTTGCCGGCGCCGGTGGAGCCGATGATCGCCGTCGTCCGCCCGGGCTCGGCGCGGAACGAGATGTCGTGCAGCACCGGGGCGTTCGCCCCCGGGTACTGGAAGCTGACGCCGCGCAGTTCCAGCTCGCCCCGGCCGGACACCTCGGTCACCGGCCGGGCCGCCGGTGCCACCGAGGACTCGGTGTCGAGCACATCCACGATGCGCTCGGCGCAGACCGCCGCCCGGGGCACCATCATCAGCATGAAGGTGGCCATCATGACCGCCATCAGGATCTGCATCAGGTACTGGAGGAAAGCGGTCAGCGCGCCGATCTCGATCTGGCCGGAGTCGACCCGGCCGGCGCCGAACCAGAGCACCGCGACGCCGGAGATGTTGAGCACCAGCATCACGAGCGGGAAGATCAGCGCCTGGAGCCGGCCGATCCGCAGCGCGGTCGCGGTCAGGTCGGCGTTCGCGACGCCGAAGCGCTCCGTCTCGTACGGCTCGCGGACGAAGGCGCGGACCACCCGGATGCCGGTGATCTGCTCGCGCAGCACCCGGTTGACCGTGTCGATCCGGGTCTGCATGAGCCGGAAGGTGGGCACCATCTTCCGGATGAGCAGGCCCAGCGCGATCGCGAGGACCGGCACGCTCACCAGCATCAGCCAGGAGAGGCCGACGTCCTCGCGCAGCGCCATCACCACGCCGCCGATGCTCATGATGGGCGCGGCCACCAGCATCGTGCAGGTCAGCAGGACGAGCATCTGCACCTGCTGCACGTCGTTGGTGTTGCGGGTGATCAGCGAGGGCGCCCCGAAGCGGGCCACCTCGCGGGCGGAGAAGCGGTTGACGTGGCTGAAGATGGCGCCCCGGACGTCCCGGCCGAAGCTCATCGCGGTCTTCGCGCCGAGGTAGACGGCGGTGATCGAGCAGGCGATCTGGAGCAGGCTGACGAGCAGCATCCAGCCGCCCGTACGCAGGATCTGGCCGGTGTCGCCGACGGCCACGCCACGGTCGATGATCTCGGCGTTGAGGCTCGGCAGGTAGAGCGAGGCCATCGTGCCGACGAACTGGAACGCCACCACGGCGGCCAGCAGCCGCCGGTACGGGCGCAGATGGTTACGGAGTAGGCGGATCAGCACGGACGTTCCCCCGATGTCGTCTCGGTGTCGGGATCGCTGTTTCGGTTCAACCGATGGAGGTCGCCGTCGGACATGCTCGTGATGAGTTCGACGAGGAACTCCCGGATCACCGCCTGCTTCGCCGGGTCGGCGTCGACCGAGGTGAGCGGGCGGTTGCTGTGGATCAGGTCGATGATGGCGAGGGCGTGTTCCCGGCCCTTGTCGGTCAGGGTGAGCTGGACGCTGCGGCGGTCGTTCGGATCCCGCTGGCGGGCCACGAAACCGTCGCGTTCGAGCGTGTCGACGATGCCGGTGAGAGTGGCCGGCCGGACGAAGCATCGTTCCGCCATCTCCCGGTGCGTACTGTCACCGGCCCGGAGCAGGATGAGCAGCACGCGCATGCCGGCGGAGGTGAGCCCGTGGTGTTCGGCGAGGTAGCGCCCCCAGTGCTGTTCGACCACGTGGCCGGCGATGGAGATCAGCCGGCCGAGCGGCGCGTGCTTGAGCGCGTCGGGGAAGCTGACGAGCGGTCCCGTGTTCACGGGTACAGGTTAGCCCCCAGATTGTCAGGCCCCAAACTAATTTCCGATCCCGTCGCCTCAGTTGCCGATCGCCACCATCACGGCGGACGCGACGAACAGCACCTGGAGCGCGGTCCGGACACCGATCGGGGTCACCGGGCGGCCGGCCAGGGTGAGACTGCGGCGGGCGGCCGAGACGTTGGCCGGGAACATGGCCAGCATCAGCAGTGCCAGGGCGGCGGCGGCCGGGCGTGCGGCGGCCGGCACGAGCAGGCCGAGTGCGCCGACCAGTTCGAGCACGCCGGTCAGGGTGACCAGCAGGTCGGGGCGGGGCAGCCGCGGCGGCACCATGGCGATCAGGTCGGCGCGGCGGGACAGGAAGTGGGCTGAGGCCGTGACCGCGAACATCAGGGCCAGGCCGACCCGCAGGGCGGGGTGCCAGCCGTCAGCGGCGGCGACGCCGAGCAGGCCGATGCTGCGGGCTGCCGCGGTGCCGGCGATCAGGGCGATCAGGGGTGCCATGGGTACGCCTCCGGAAAGGTCAACTTGTCGCTGACAAGATTGCGCCGCAGGGAGCATCTTGTCAATGGCAAGTTAGGCTGTGGGCATGACCCGGTCTCGCGCTTACCACCATGGCGATCTGCGCCGCGCCCTGCTCGACGCCGCGGTCGAGGCGCTGACGGAGTCCGGCCCGGCCGCGCTGAGCCTCCGCGACCTGGCCCGCCGGGCCGGTGTCTCGCACGCCGCTCCCGCCCACCATTTCGCCGACAAGGCAGGCCTGCTCACCGCGCTCGCCGCGCAGGGCTTCGACCTGTTGGCCGAGGCACTGCGCAGTGCGGGGGACGATCTGGTGGAGGTCGGGGTGGCGTACGTCAGGTTCGCGGTCCGCCACCGGGCGCACTTCGAGGTGATGTTCCGCCCCGACCTCTACCATGCCGACGACGCCGAGGTGACGGCCGCCCGCACCCGCGCCGGCGAGGTGCTGCGCACCGGTGTGGCCCGGCATACCGGTCGGGGCCCGGAGGTCGACTCGCTCGCGGCCTGGTCCATTGTGCACGGATTCGCGACGCTCTGGCTCGCCGGCGCCCTGCCACCCCGGATCGGTCCCGATCCCGAGGCCGCCGCCCGTACGGTGATCAGCCGGCTCTTCCCCTGACGGTCGGCCCCTCGTCTGCTCCGTCGGCCCGTCGTCTGCTCCGTCGGCCCCGTGCGCCGCTGCCTTCACGGGCCCGACGGTCACCAGCTGGTCGGCAGCGGCATCCCCTCGGTGTAGCCGGCGGTGCTCTGCACGCCGACCAGCGCCCGCTCGTGGAACTCCTCCAGATTGCGGGCGCCCGCGTAGGTGAAGGCACTGCGTACCCCGGAGACGATCTCGTCGATCAGGTCCTCCACGCCCGGCCGGGTCGGGTCCAGGTACATCCGGGCCGAGGAGATGCCCTCCTCGAAGATCGCCTTCCGGGCCCGCTCGTACGCGCTGTCCTCCGCCGTACGCGCGCTGACCGCCCGGGACGACGCCATGCCGAAGCTCTCCTTGTAGCGCCGGCCGTCCTGGTCCGTGTACAGGTCGCCGGGGGACTCGTAGGTGCCGGCGAACCAGGACCCGATCATCACGTTCGAGGCGCCCGCCGCCAGGGCCAGCGCCACGTCCCTCGGGTGGCGTACGCCGCCGTCGGCCCAGACGTGCCGGCCCAGCGACCGGGCCGCCGCGGCGCAGTCGAGTACCGCCGAGAACTGCGGCCGGCCGACGCCCGTCATCATCCGGGTGGTGCACATCGCCCCCGGTCCGACGCCGACCTTGACGATGTCGGCGCCCGCCTCGACCAGGTCGCGTACGCCCTCGGCGGTGACCACGTTGCCGGCCGCGACCGGGACCGCCGGGTCGAGCCCGCGCACCGCCCGTAGCGCGGAGATCATCCGCTCCTGGTGGCCGTGCGCGGTGTCCACGACCAGCGTGTCCACCCCGGCCTCCAGCAGCGCGGCGGCCTTGCCGGTCACGTCGCCGTTGATGCCCACCGCAGCGGCGATCCGCAGCCGGCCCTTGCCGTCCACCGCCGGCTTGTAGAGCGTGGCGCGCAGCGCGCCCTGCCGGGTCAGCACGCCGACCAGCCGCCCCTCGGCGTCCACCACCGGGGCGAGTCGGCGCCGCCCGGCGGACAGCCGGTCGAAGCCGGTACGCGGGTCCGCGTCCGCCGGCACGGTGTGCAGCTCGGTCGACATCACGTGCCGGAGCTGGGCGAACCGGTCCACGCTCACGGTGTCCGCCTCGGTGACCACACCGACCGGGCGGCCGGCCTCATCGACCACGATCACCGCGCCGTGCGCGCGCTTGGGCAGCAGGTGGATCGCGTCGCCGACGGTGTCCGTCGGGCCGAGGGTGATCGCCGTGTCGTGCACCAGGTGCCGCTGCTTGACCCAGGCGACCACGTTGGCCACCACCTCGATCGGGATGTCCTGGGGGATCACCGCGATGGCGCCCCGGCGGGCCACGGTCTCGGCCATCCGCCGGCCGGCGACGGCCGTCATGTTCGCCACCACCAGCGGGATGGTCGTGCCGGTGCCGTCGCCGGAGGCCAGATCGACGTCGAGTCGGGAGCCCACCTCGGAGCGGTTGGGCGCCATGAAGACGTCGTTGTAGGTCAGGTCGTGCGCGGGAACCGCGCCATGAAGGAACCGCACCGGAACATCATTCCCGGCCGGCGGATGGCGCGCCCGCGATGGTCACGGAAAACACCTCGGCGGCGTCAGCCGAGCAGCAGCGCCGCGGCGGTGCCGGTCATCACGACGGCGACCGCGCCGTCCAGCACCCGCCAGGCGGCGGTACGGGCGAGCAGCGGCGCCAGTCGGTGTGCCGCGCCGCCGAGCGTGGTGAACCAGGCCACGCTGGCCAGCGCCGCGCCGGCGCCGAACGCCCAACGCTGCTCGTACTGCTGGGCCACGCCGCCGAGCAGCAGCACGGTGTCGAGGTAGACGTGCGGGTTGAGGTAGGTGAAGGCGAGGCAGGCCAGCACGGTCGCGCGGAGGGTGGCTGGCGGCCTGTCGGTGGGGGTGAGCGCGCCCGGGCGCAACGCCCGGCGGGCGGCGAGCACGGCGTACCCGAGCAGGAACGCCGCCCCGGCCCAGCGGATGGCGGAGAGCAGCCCCGGCCGGTCCGCCACGGCGGTGCCGAGACCGGCGATGCCCGCCGCGATGAGCAGGGCGTCCGAGGCGGCGCAGGCGACCACCACGGGCAGCACGTGCTCGCGGCGTAGCCCCTGGCGGAGCACGAAGGCGTTCTGCGCGCCGATGGCGACGATCAGGGCGAGTGAGACGGAGAACCCGGCGACGGCCGAGGGGAGCAGGTCGGGCACGGCTCTGACGCTACGGATGGCCGCCTGGCGCAGTCCAACTAATCTTTCTGAGGCTGCGTAAGCTGAGCTTATGGAAGGGCTCGACACGATCCAACTGCGCACCCTGGCCGCGGTGGTCGGTGAGGGCAGCTTCGAGGGGGCGGCGCGGGTCCTGCACGTCACCCCGTCGGCGGTGAGCCAGCGCATCCGCGCGCTGGAGGAGATCGTCGGGCAGGTTCTGGTCCGCCGCAGCCGCCCCTGCCAGGCGACCGGGGCGGGGCAGCCGCTGCTCCGCCTGGCCGTCCAGCTGACGCTGCTCGAACGGGAGGCGCTCGCCGAGGCGTGCGGGTCGGTGGACGGCGCCGCCGGGCCCACCCGGGTTCCCGTGGTGGTCAACGCCGACTCGCTGGCCACCTGGTTCGTTCCCGCGCTGGCGCGCGTCCCGGCCGCGCTGGCCGTCTGCTTCGACGTACGCCAGGACGACCAGGACCACACCGCCGAACTGCTGCGCGACGGCGCGGTGCTGGCGGCGGTGACCGCCCAGCGGGAGCCGGTGCAGGGCTGCCGCGTACGCCCGCTCGGTGCGATGCGCTACCGGGCGCTCGCCGCCCCGGCGCTGGTCGCCCGCTGGTTTCCCGACGGGCTGGCGGCCGAGGCGCTGGCTACGGCGCCGATGCTCGTGTTCGACCGCAAGGACCAGGTCCAGCACCGTTTCGTACGGGCGGTGACCGGCCGGGACCTCGACCCGCCGGTGCACCACGTGCCGTCGGTACCGGCGTTCAGCGAGGCGATCCGGTGCGGCCTCGCCTGGGGGCTGGTCCCGGAGCGGTTGGCCGAGGCGGACCTCGCCAGTGGCGCCTGTGTCGACCTCGACCCGGGGCGGCACATCGACGTGCCCCTGTACTGGCAGCACTGGCGGCTGGAGTCGCAGGTGCTCGGCGCGCTCACCGACGCGGTCCGCGCCGAGGCGGCGGTCGCGCTTCGCTGAGCGTGCCTGTTACACGGTCGCGCTTCGCTGAGCGTGCCTGTTAAAAGGGGCCCCTTCCTCTACCGCAGGCGTTAAGAAGGGGCCCCTCCTTACCTCTCAGGCGATGGTGCAGATCGGGGCGCCGGCGGTGATGACCGCGCCGACCTCGGCGGAGAGGCCGCTGACGGTGCCCGCCTTGTGGGCGTGCAGCGGCTGCTCCATCTTCATCGCCTCCAGGACGACGACCAGGTCGCCCTCGGCGACGGTGTCCCCGTCCGCGACGGCGATCTTGACGATGGTGCCCTGCATGGGAGAAGCGAGCGTGTCGCCGCTGACCGCCACGCCGGCCTTCGCGGCGCCGCCCCGGCGGGCCGGCTTCTTCGCGGCGGGCGCTGCGGCGGCCGTACCCGCGCCGAGGCCGGCGGGCAGGGTGACCTCCAGCCGCTTGCCGCCCACCTCGACCACGACGGTCTCGCGCCCGGCCGGGCCCTCGACCGCGCCGACGGGGGCGGTGAACGCCGGGACGGTGTTGTCGAACTCGGTCTCGATCCACCGGGTGTGCACGGTGAACGGCTCGGCGGTGAACGCCGCGTCCCGGACCACCAGGCGGTGGAACGGCAGGGCGGTGGCCATCCCCTCGACCACCATCTCGTCCAGCGCCCGGCGGGCCCGCTCCAGCGCCTCGGTACGCGTCTCGCCGGTGATGATCACCTTGGCCAGCAGCGAGTCGAAGTTGCCGCCGATCACGTCGCCGGCCGAGATCCCGGTGTCCACCCGGACGCCCGGCCCGCTGGGCAGCCGCAACGCGGTGATGGTGCCCGGGGCGGGCAGGAAGTTGCGGCCCGGGTCCTCGCCGTTGATCCGGAACTCGATGGCGTGCCCGCGCGGGGTCGGGTCCTCGGTGAAGCGCAGCTTCTCGCCGTCGGCGATGCGGAACTGCTCGCGGACCAGGTCGATGCCGGCGGTCTCCTCGGTGACCGGGTGCTCGACCTGGAGCCGGGTGTTGACCTCCAGGAAGGAGATGGTGCCGTCGGCGCCGACCAGGTATTCCACCGTGCCGGCGCCGTGGTAGCCGGCCTCCCGGCAGATCGCCTTGGCGCTGTCGTGGATCTGGGCGCGCTGCCCGTCGGTGAGGAACGGCGCCGGGGCCTCCTCGACCAGCTTCTGGTGTCGGCGCTGGAGCGAGCAGTCCCGGGTGCCCACCACGATCACGTTGCCGTGCTGGTCGGCGAGGACCTGCGCCTCGACGTGCCGGGGCTGGTCCAGGTAGCGCTCGACGAAGCACTCGCCCCGGCCGAACGCGGCGACCGCCTCGCGGGTGGCCGACTCGAACAGGTGCGGGATCTCCTCCATGGTGCGGGCCACCTTGAGGCCGCGCCCGCCGCCGCCGAAGGCCGCCTTGATGGCGACCGGCAGGCCGTGGTCGACGGCGAAGGCCATCACCTCGTCGGCGCTGCCGACCGGGTCCGGGGTGCCGGGAACCAGGGGCGCGCCGGCGCGCTGGGCGATGTGCCGGGCGGTCACCTTGTCGCCGAGGTCACGGATCGCCTGCGGGGTCGGGCCGACCCAGGTCAGTCCGGCGTCGATGACAGCCTGGGCGAAGTCGGCGTTCTCCGAGAGGAAGCCGTAGCCGGGGTGCACGGCGTCGGCGCCCGACTTGGCGGCGACGTCGATCAGCTTGTCGATCCGCAGGTAGCTCTCGGCCGCGGTGTCGCCGCCCAGGGCGTACGCCTCGTCGGCGAGGGTGGCGTGCAGGGCGTCCCGGTCGGAGTCCGCGTAGACCGCGACGCTCGCCAGACCGGCGTCGCGGCAGGCGCGGATGACGCGGACGGCGATCTCGCCGCGGTTGGCGATGAGTACCTTGCGCACCTTGGTGGCTCCTCCCCGGAGGTCGATGCCGGGAGTTTATCGGCCGGCCTGGTCGCCCTAACGATCGCTCAGTGTGGCATGCGGCACGTCCCACCGCGCATTAGTCAAACTTGGTTATTACGCTTGCCCGATGTCGGCAACGCGGATGATGATTCTGGGCCTGGTCAGGTGGATGCAGCCGGTGCACGGCTACGACGTACGCCGTGAGCTGCTGAGTTGGAGCGCCGACAAGTGGGCCAACGTGCAACCGGGATCGATCTACCACGCGCTGCGCAAACTCACCGACGAGGGCCTGCTCCGAGCGGTGTCGACCGAGCAGGTCGGGGCCCGTCCCGCCCGCACCACCTACGAGGTGACGCCCAAGGGCGAGGACGAGTTCGAGACCCTGCTGCGGGCGCAGTGGTGGCAGCTCCACGAGCCGCCCGACCCGTTCGTGGCCGCGTTCTCCTTCCTGCCCGCGATGCCGCGCGACGAGGCGGCGGCGGCCCTGCGCAACCGGGCCAACCTGCTCCGGGCGGGCGTCGAGTCGATGCGCGCGTCGCTGGACTCGGACTGGGTGCGCAACAGGAAGCCGGTGCACGTCGGGTGGATGTTCGAGCTCTGGCTGGCCCGGGCCGAGGCGGAGATGGCCTGGTGCGGGCGGATCGCCGACCGGATCGAGTCGGGAGTGTCGTACCTGCCCGCTGAGATGGAGCGGGCCGAGGGTTGGTCCGGGTGGGCGGACGGGGCCGCACCCCAGCGCGACAACGCGGAATAATCAAGATTGACCACAAGAGCTATATCGCGTTAGTGTCTCCCCGGACCGCGAGGGACCGGTGTGCCCTCCTCGCGGACGATCGGTGGCCGGTCACGTCCGGCCCGGACGACCAGGAGTAAGAAATGATCGAGACCAGGGGGTTGCGGAAGTCGTTCCGCTCCCGTGCGGGTCGCGAGACGAAGACCGTGGACGCGGTCCGGGGCGTCAACCTCGACGTCGCCGAGGGGGAGATCTTCGGCTTCCTCGGCCCCAACGGCGCCGGCAAGACCACCACCCTGCGGATGCTCGCCACCCTCATCGAGCCGGACGGCGGCGAGGCCACCATCGCCGGGGCCGACCTGTGCAAGGATCCGGCCGAGGTGCGCCGCCGGATCGGCTACGTGGCCCAGGGCGGCAGCACCTGGGACGAGTCCACCGCCCGCGAGGAGCTGGTGCTCCAGGCCCGGCTCTACGGCATCAGCAAGGCCGAGGCACA
Organism: Micromonospora sp. SL1-18; assembly: GCF_047921505.1. Lineage (NCBI taxonomy): Bacteria > Bacillati > Actinomycetota > Actinomycetes > Micromonosporales > Micromonosporaceae > Micromonospora > Micromonospora sp. SL1-18. Next base: position 49,830 of record NZ_JBLROA010000024.1, read on the forward strand.
CCGGCGTGCCGCCCGCGCCCTGGACGCCTTCCAGCTCGCCGAGTACGCCGACCGCAAGTGCAAGACCTACTCCGGCGGCCAGCGCCGGCGGGTCGAGATCGCGCTCGGCATCATCCACGAGCCGAAGATCGTCTTCCTCGACGAGCCGACCACCGGCCTGGACCCGCAGAGCCGGGCACACATGTGGGACGAGATCCGCCGGCTGCGTGCCGAGGGGATGAGCGTCTTCATCACCACGCACTACCTGGACGAGGCCGACGCGCTCTGCGACCGGATCGCGATCATGGACCACGGCGAGGTGGTCGCCGAGGGCACCCCGGCCGAGCTGAAACGCGAGATCTCCGGCGAGGTGGTGCAGGTCGGCCTCGACGCCGCCGTCACCCCGCACGCCGCGGAGCTGCTCGACACCGAGGCGTACGTCAACAAGCTGGAGACCGTCGACGAGGGCGGTCTGCGCCTCTACGTCGACGACGGGGCCACCGCCATCCCGCAGGTGCTGCGCCGCCTCGACGGCGCCGGGCTGGACCTGCGCTCCATCGAGCTGCACCGCCCCAGCCTCGACGACGTCTTCCTCACCAAGACCGGCCGCTCGCTGCGCGAGTCCTGACCACCCGGAGAAGCTGTCATGAAATTCGCCCGCGACACCTGGCTGATCTTCCAGCGCCAGTTCCAGCTCCTGCTGCGCAACCCGGTCTGGCTCTTCGTCGGCGTCTTCCAGCCGGTGATGTACCTGCTGCTCTTCGCCCCGCTGCTCACGAAGGCGCTGCGCCAGCCCAGCCAAGCCGAGGCGTACAAGCTCTTCGTCCCCGGCCTGCTGGTGCTGCTGGCCATCTTCGGCGGCCTGTTCCAGGGCTTCGGCCTGATCGCCGAGCTGCGCGCCGGGGTGATCGAGCGGTCCCGGGTCACCCCAGTCAGCCGGCTCGCCCTGCTGCTCGGCCGCTCACTGCGGGACGTGGTCTCGCTGATCGCGCAAGCGATCATCATCACCCTGCTGGCGCTCGCGTTCGACCTGCGCGTCTTCATCGGCTACCTGCTGCTGGCGTACCTGATGCTGGCCCTGATCGCGCTGATGACCTCGGCCGTCTCGTACGGCGTGGCGCTCAAGGTCAAGAGTGAGGACGCGCTCGCCCCGCTGATGAACACGGTCGCCCAGCCGGTGCTGCTGCTCTCCGGAATCCTGCTGCCGCTCACCTTCGCGCCCGGCTGGCTGAAGGGGATCGCCAACTGGAACCCGTTCTCCTGGGCGGTCGAGGGCACCCGGGCGCTCTTCGCCGGTGACCTCAGCAGTGACAAGGTCTGGCAGGGGTTGACGATCGTCGCGGTGCTCGCCGTCGCCGGCGTGGTCTGGGCCGCCCGGCAGTTCGCCCGCAGCGTCCGCTGAGTCGACGAGAGTTGCCTCTCACCAGGCGCGGGGCACCGGGCGTACGCGCGTAGCGTGAGCCGGTGCCCCGCCTCACCCATGACAAGACGACCTGGTTGACCTATGCCCAACTCGGGCTGTGGGGCTTCTTCCTCTACGGGTTCGGTCCCGTCGTACCGCTGCTCCGCGACGAACAGGGCACCAGCGCCGCCGTCGCCGGCCTGCACAGCACGGGCATCGCGGTCGGCGCGCTGCTCGGCGGGGCGCTCTTCGCGCCGGTCGCCCGCCGCCTCGGCCGCGGCCCGGCCATCTGGCTCGGCCTCGCCGGCGTGGCCGCCGGCGTCGCCGCTCTCGGGCTGCTGCGCCCGCTGCCCGCCACCCTCACCGCGGTCGCGGTGATCGCCACCTTCGGCATGATGGTGATCAGCGGGGTCAACGTGGTGCTCACCGCCCACCACGGGCCCGCCGCGCCCGCCGCGCTAACCGAGGCCAACGCCGCCTGCGCCGGCATGGGCATCCTCGCGCCGCTGGTCATCGGCGCCGCCGTGGACGCCGGCCACGGCTGGCGGCCGGCGATGGCCGTCGAGGTCGGGCTGATCGCGCTGGTCGCCCTCGCCGCCCTGGCCTTCCGGGTACGCCTGCCGAACGCCGCCGTCGCCGCACCGGACGGGCGGGCAGGTGACCGGGGCGGCAACCGTGCGGCTGGCCGGCTGCCGGCAGCGTACTGGATCGCCTGGGTGCTCATGTCGGTCACCGGCTCGATCGAGGTCTGCCTGTCACTCTGGACCGCTGACGTGCTCCGCACCCACGCCGGGCTCGACGCTGGCGGCGCGTCGGCGGCTGTCGCCGCGATCGTCTGCGGGATGTTCGTCGGTCGGGTGGCCGGCGGCCGGTTCGCGCTGCGCTGGCCGCCGGTGCCGCTGTTGCTCGGCGCGCTGGCCATCTCCCTGGTCGGGTTCGCGCTCTTCTGGTCCGCCACGCTCGGTTGGCTGGCGATCGCCGGCCTGGTCGTACTCGGCCTGGGTAACGCCCTGCACTACCCGCTGGCCATCTCCATCGCCCTCGCCGTCGCCGGGCCTGCCGCAGACAAGGCGGCCGGGTGGGCGTCGTACTCGATGGGGGTGGGTTTCGGGATCGCGCCGGTCTTGCTCGGCTGGGTGGCCGACGGTGTCGGACCACACCTGGCCTTCCTGCTGCTGCCCGGCTTCATCGCGACGGCCGTACTGCTCACCGTGCGGCTCGGCCGGGTCCTCCGGATGGCACGCCCCGCCGCCGACCCTGTCGCCGCCCCCCTCGCGGCCCGGCCGTGATCGACTCCGGCTTCTGATCCACTCCGGCTTCTGGTCCACTCCGTTTGCGGCATCTCGCGCTGTCCCGCCGCCTCAATACCGCAGGATGCCGCAACGCGAGTCGATCAAGCGCGGCTCAGCGCACCCGGGCCAGGGTGACCCCGTCGGCGATGGGCAGCATGACCACGTCCACCCGGACGTCGGCCAGAATCTCGTCGTTGAACGCGGCGACGGCCCGGTCGTCGGCGTTCTGCGGGGCGAGCACCCGGCCGCCGCGCAGGGTGTTGTCGACCGCGATGACCGCGCCCGGCCGCATCCGGGGCACCAGCTCGTCCCAGTAGACCGGGTAGCCGACCTTGTCGGCGTCGATGAAGGCGAGGTCCAGGTAGCGCTCCTGCGGCAACTGGCGCAGCGTCTCCGCGGCCGGGCCGATCCGCAGGTCGATCCGGTCCTGCACGCCGGCGCGGGTCCAGTAGCGGCGGGCGATGCCGGTGTACTCCTCGGAGATGTCGAAGCAGGTCAGCCTGCCGTCCTCGGCGAGGCCCCGGGCGATCGCCAGCGAGGAGAGCCCGGTGAAGGTGCCCACCTCCACCGCCTGCCGCACGCCGAGCAGCCGGGTCAGGAAGGTCAGGAACGCGGCCTGCTCCGGCGCGACCTGCATGTCCGCCTGATCGGGAAGAGCAGCACGCGTCTCCTCCGCCAGCTCCCGCACGATCTCGTCGGGGGCGGAACCGTGCGCCACGAGGTAGGCGTGCAGTTCCGAGGTCAGCGGCAGCGGCTTCGTGCTCATGATCGAACGTTAGCCGAGATGTTCGATTTCCTGGCCCCCAGGCGCGACCTTCGTCCACAGATCAGTGATACGCAGCCCCAGCTCGCCGAGGAGGCTACGCAGCAGCGGCAAACTCAACCCAACCACCGTGCCCGGGTCACCCTCGATGCCGGTCAGGAACGGCCCGCCCAGCCCGTCGATGGTGAACGCCCCGGCCACCGCCAGCGGCTCGCCCGTCGCCACGTACGCGGCGATCTCCTCGTCGCTGATGTCGGCGAAGTGCACCGTGGTCGAGGCCACCGCCTCCGCCCGCGAGTCGCGGACAATATCGATCAGGCAGTGCCCGGTGTGCAGCACCCCGCTACGCCCGCGCATCCGTTGCCACCGCCGGGTGGCATCCGCCGCGTCGACCGGCTTACCCAGAATCTCCCCGTCGAACGCCAGCACCGAGTCGCAGCCGAGCACCAGCGTCCGCTCGTCCGGCGTGGCACGCAGCCGGCCCAGCACCGCCTGCGCCTTCAGCCGGGCCAACTCCAGGCACAGATCCTCCGGCCGGTCGCTGACCACCTGCGACTCGTCGACACCGCTGACCAGCACGTCGGGTTCGATCCCGGCAGCCTGAAGCAGCTTGCGGCGGGCGGGGCTCTGCGAGGCGAGTACGAGGCGAAGCGGCATGAAGGTCGACACGTGAGCGACGCTACCGGCTGATCCGTGGTGGCGGGTCGTCGGCACGTCGGCGACGCCGCCACACCAGATAGCCACCACCTGCCGCCAGCAGTACGCTCAGCGTCGCCAGCCCACGCACCGTCGCGCTCTCGTCCCCGCCGTCCTGTGGTGATGCCGCCTGTGTCGAGACGGCTTCGGTCGCGGCCGCCGACTCGAAGCCCAGCGGGGGGACGTCCGCGGTGAGCGCGGCGGCCGCAGCGGGCTGGGCGTACCCGGGGAACTGTCAGCGGGGGAGGCCGGAGGCGCGCCACGCACCCGGGCCGGCGACGAGCGCCGCGCCCGCCGGACGGGCGCTGCGCGCCCACTGCGACGCGGCGGCCGGCGCGGGGGCGGCGGCCGGTCGGACCCGCGCCACGATCGCGCCGACCAGGGCGGCCAGCTCCTCGGCGGTGGGCACCCCGCGGACGATCCGGAAAAGCGGCTCTTCGGCAGGCATGAGGTCAGGGTACGCGCCGAGAACTTGACCTTCGTCGCACAGTGGCGTGCCGGCGGTGTGCCCGTCAGAGCTGCCGGGTACGGTTTCAACGATGTCGAACGCGCTGCCCCAACTCGTTGCCGATCGGTACCGGCTCATCTCGCCGCTCGGTCAGGGCGGCATGGGTCGAGTGTGGAAGGCACGCGACGAGGTGCTGCACCGGGACGTGGCCATCAAGGAACTCGTCCCGCCGCCCAGCCTCACCCCCGAGGAGCGCCGCGAAATGCGGGAGCGCTCGCTGCGGGAGGCGCGGGCGATCGCCCGGCTGAACAACATCAACGTGGTCCGCATCTTCGACGTGCTGCGTACCGACGGCGATCCGTGGATCGTCATGGAGTACGTGCCGTCCAAGTCGTTGCAGGACACCATCGCCGAGGACGGCCCGGTGTCGTCGGCCCAGGCGGTCCAGATCGGCCTCGGGGTGCTGGGCGCGCTGAAGGCCGCCCACAAGGCCGGCATCATGCATCGCGACGTCAAGCCGGGCAACGTCCTGATGGGCAACGACGGCCGGGTGGTGCTCACCGACTTCGGCCTGGCCACCATCCCCGGCGACCCGAACGTCACCCGCACCGGCATGGTCCTCGGCTCGCCCGCGTACATCTCTCCGGAGCGGGCGCGGGACGGCACGGCCGGGCCAGAGGCCGACCTCTGGTCGCTGGGCGCGACGCTCTACGCCGCCGTGGAGGGCAAATCGCCGTACGCCCGGCCGTCGGCGATCGCCACCCTGGCCGCGCTCGCCACCGAGCCGCTGCCGCCGCCGAAGAACGCCGGGCCGCTCAAGCCGCTGCTGCAGGGCCTGCTGCGCAAGGATCCGGCCGAGCGGATCAACGCCGAGGTGGCCGAGCGCCTGCTCCGCAAGGCGGCCGGCCGGCGCGCGAAGGGCATCTCACTGCTGGACGGCGTACGCCGGCCGGGGCCGCACGGTCCGCGCGAGCCGCGCCCACCGCTGGTGCCGGCGCCGCGTCCGGCCGCTGCCCGCGTCGAGCGGCCGCCCGCCACCCCGACTCCGCGCAAGCCCGACGCGGGTACGGCCGCTGCCGCAGGCGCGGCCGTCGCCGCCGACGCCACCGTCAAGGTGCCCGACAGCCTGGACGCGGCGCCCACCGAGAGGGTGGACCCGTCGGCCGCCGAGCCGACCGCGAAGCTCGACAGCGCCGCCTCGACGCCCGACAGCGCTTCGAAGACCGACGACGGCCCGACGCTCGCCGTCGACGAGACGCCGGTGGACGGAGCCGACGCCGGCCTCGACGAGACGCGGATCGACTCGACGCCCGTCGCCGGCCCCCCGGCGGCCCCGCCGAGGAACCCCACCTCCGTCCCGACGGAGCCGGTGAGTCCGGCGCCGTCGACCGGCCGGGCCGTGATCATTCCGGGTACGAAGCCGGAGCGTAGCCGGCGCAACCTGCTGATCGGCGCGCTGGTCGCGGTGCTGCTGCTCGGCCTCGCGGTGGCCGTGCCGCTGCTCACCAGCGGCGACGACAAGCGCGGCGACGGCGGGCAGCCCCCTGCCGCCACCTCGTCGGCTCCGGCTCCGACCAACACCGCGCCTTCCTCGGCCGCACCGAGCAGCGCCGCGCCGAGCCCGACCCCGTCGGCGACCCCCTCTGCCACCGGTTTCGCGCTGCCGGCGGGCTGGCAGTGGTATGAGGGGCCGATCGGCTTCAAGGTGCCGATCCCGCAGGGATGGAAGGCGAAGGTCCACTCCTCCGACACCGTCGTGCTGTACGAGGTCGGTGGGGCGAATCGGGTGCTTCTCATCCAGTGGACCCCTAAGCCGGGGCCGGACGCGTACGCCGACTGGAAGTCGAAAGAGAAGGACCGCAAGAACTTCGTCAAGAACTACCAGTACCTGGACATCAAGCACTGCAACTGGTACCGGACCTGCGCAGACTGGGACTGGCTGGAGACGCGGAACGGGGTTCGCTTCCACGTCCGGAACCGAGGCGTGGTCACCGCCAGCAACCGGGGCTACGGGCTGCGTTGGGAGGTCCCGGCGAGTTCCTGGGATGCCGACCTGGAAAGCTGGGGCATCATCACCAAGGGCTTCCAGCCGGACCGGAAGAACTGATCCAGGTGCGTATCCCCGAGGCGCTCAGGCCGTAGCAGTAGCCGCCGCTGCAGGGCAGCCGGGTAATGGCCGTCAGCGCAGTGTGGCCTGGTCCAGTTCCCATCGGAACGGCTCGGTCAGCGCGAGAGTCTCGCCCGCCTTGGCCACCCGGTCCTCCACGTAATGGCCGCCGTCGAGCCGGTACAGCCGCAGCGCGTGGCTGTCGCCGTCCTGCTCCACCAGCAGGTACCACGGGATCCGGGCGATCGCGTAGAGCTGCATCTTGACCAGCCGATCGGTGGCGGCGTTCCCCGGGGAGGCGATCTCGCCCACGAGCCTTACCTCACCCGCCTCGATGACGGTGCCCTCGTCATCGGTGTTCGCCACAACGAGGTCCGGAATGACGATCCGATCGGCCCTGAGCCGGACGTTCACGGCCTCGAACACCAACAGTCCGTCCGGCGCGACCGCCGACTCAACCGAGTTGGCGAGGCGACGCGAGACGGTCTGGTGCCTCTTGCTCGGGGCAGGGCTCACGATCAGGCTCCCGTCGAGCAGTTCGATCCGGATTCGGCTCTCGCCCAGGGCGAAGTAGTCAGCCTCGGTCCAGAGGCCGACGTGCTGCTCAAGGGGCTCAAGGGGTGCCGCGCTCACCGGCGTTCACCTTCCGCTCCGATCGCCACCCGGTCAGTTTCACACCATACGAGCCCTCGGCCCCGGAACGACACCCGATCAGCGGGGTAGGCTGCGGCCCCATGCCCCTGATCGACGGTCTGACCACCCTCTGGGACAAGCTGTTGAGCGCCCAGCCCGCCCCGCCTCCCCTGCTGGTGCTGATCACCGCCGCCGTCGCGCTGGCCGTGGTCGCCATCCGGCCGCCGTGGCGGATCGCCCGTAACGCGGTGACCATCGCCCACGAGGGCGGCCACGCGCTGATGGCGCTGCTGACCGGCCGCAGGCTGCGCGGCATCCGGCTGCACTCGGACACCTCCGGGCTCACCCTCTCCGCCGGGCGACCCTCGGGGCCGGGGATGGTCCTCACCCTGTTCGCCGGATACATCGCCCCGTCGCTGATCGGTCTCGCCGGTGGGTGGCTGCTCGCCGGCAACCGGATCACCCTGCTGCTCTGGGTGGCGGTCGCGCTGTTGCTGGCCATGCTGCTGATGATCCGCAACGTCTTCGGCGTGCTCTCGCTTCTGGTCACCGGCGGGGTGGTGCTCGCCGTGTCCTGGTACGCGTCCCCCGACGTGCAGGCGGCGTTCGCCTGGACATCGGTCTGGTTCCTGCTCTTCGGCGGCGTACGCCCGGTGGCCGAGCTGCAACGGGTACGCAGCCGGGGCCGGATGCCCGAGTCCGACGCGGACCAGCTCGCCCGGCTCACCCCCTTCCCCGCGCTGTTCTGGGTGACGGTCTTCGCCCTGGTCAACCTGGCCGTCCTCGGCGTCGGCGCAGTGCTGCTCGCCGGTCCGATCCTCCGCGACGCGGGCCTCGCCCTCTGACGCGAAACCGGCCTCGCCCAATCGCGAGGCGGAGGAACCGCACGCCCGAGCCGGGGGCCGGACGAGCGCGGGGACGGTGGGAACGCCATCCTCGGCATAGGCTGCGCGGCCATGGACGAGGTGACCGCCCGGAATCGGGCCGCGTACGACCGGATCGCCGAGGATTTCGCCGCCCGTAACCCCGACGTGCCCGACCCGTACCTGGCGGTGGCCGACGAGTTCCAGCGCCGCGCGGACGGGCCGCTGCTCGACCTGGGCTGCGGCCCCGGCCGGGACCTCGCCTACTGGGCCGCCCGTGGCGTGGCGGCCGTCGGCCTGGACCTGTCAGCCGCGATGCTGCGCGCCGCCCGCAGCCGGGTCGGGGCACCGCTGGTGCAGGGCGACCTGCTGCGGCTGCCGTTCCGGGCCGGCGTCTTCGGTGGGGTCTGGTGTTCGGCGTCCCTACTGCACCTGCCCAAGGCGGCGGCCCCGGCGGCGCTGGCGGAGGTCCGTCGGATGGTGCGATCCGGCGGTCCGTTGCTGCTCAGCCTGCAGGAGGGCGACGGGGAGAGCTGGCAGGGGTGGCCCGGCGAGGCGATCGACCGGTTCTTCGCCCGCTATCGCCCGGCGGAGGCCGAGACGTTGCTGGCCGAGGCGGGGTTCAGCCTGCGCCAACTGGAGCGGGACACCACCCCGGCTGGCAAGCGGTGGTTGTGCCACCTTGCCATCGCGAACTGACCGGAGGCGTATCGACGCCACCACCGCGAACTGACCGGAGGCGTACCGACGCCGGCGAACGCGGCGGTCCAGGTCGCCGTCCGCCGGGCGGTCCGCGAGCGGATCCCCGCCGGCGGCTTCCCGTTGGCCGAGCTGGAGAAAATGGTCGGCTGACCGGGCAACCGCACCCGCGGCGCCAGGCGTCTCCCCTGCGACCGCCACGGGGGAGGTAGCAGCGTGCCGGACGTCGACGGGTTCGACGAGTTCTACCGCGGCAGCCGGCAACGGCTGCTCGGCTTCGTCTACGTGCTCACCGGCGACCTAGCCGAGGCCCAGGACGCCGTGCAGGAGGCGTACATCCGGGCCTGGCAGCGCTGGTCGACGGTGAGCGGGTACGACGAACCGGAAGCCTGGGTACGGGTGGTGGCCAGCCGGATCGCGGTGAGCCGGTGGCGCAGCCTGCGCAGTCGCGCCCGGGCGTACCTGCGGCACGGGGCGGAGGAGAGTATGGCGCCGCCCGGTACCGACACCGTCGAGGTGGTGGCCGCGCTGCGCCGGCTGCCCGAGGAACAGCGCACGGCCATCGCGCTCTACTACCTGCTCGGCATGCCGGTCGCAGAGGTCGCCCGGGAGACGGCGGCTCCGGTCGGCACGGTGAAGGCGCGACTCTCCCGGGGGCGCGCCGCGCTCGCCGGGCTGCTCGCCGTCGTGGATCTGGAGGAGGCCGCCGATGCGTGACGACGACCTGGCATTCGTCGAGCTGGTGCAGCGGGAGCTGTGGGACGTCCGCTGGCTCGATCCGGCCGAGATCCGGGCCCGGGCCCGGCGTCGCAGCCGGCGTACGGCGGTGCTGGCCGCCGCTGCCGTGCTGGCGGTCGCGTCCGCTTCGGCTGCTGCCGTGGCGGCAGGCCGGCACCCGTCCGGGTCGGCGTCCGCCGCGTCCGGGTCGGCGTCCCCCGCGACCACGGCGGCGTCCACCGTGTCCGGGGTGGCGCCCCCCGCGTCCGGGCCGGCGTCCGCCGGGCCGTTTGGTCCTGCGTCTCCGGCCGCCACGCCGAGCAGTTGGACACCGGCCGAGGTGCCGCTGGACGTGCTGCTGCAACCGACCGACCTGGCGGCGAAGACGGAAGCCCCGTTGACCGAGGCCGGCCTCGGGGAGGGGGTCCAGCTCGACCAGATGCTGTTGTACTGCCGGGAATTCCAAGGGCTGCGGGCGGGATGGGAGCCGTCCCGGTATTCCCGCTCGGTGACCATCCTCCGTGACCGTCCACAGAATGCCGGGCGCCGACCGGGTGACGTGTTGCTCATGCAGGACGTCTACCGGGTCGCGCCGGATGTGGCCGACCGGATCTTCACCAGGATGGGCGAGCTGCTAGCGCCGTGCCAGCAGTGGCGGTCCAGCGGTCCGATCCAGTGGCATGGGAAGACGATCAGGGCGCAGGTCGTGCACTCCTGGCAGGAAGTCGACCGCGACTTCGCCGGCGAAGAATCGGTGCTGCTGCGGCACACGGTTACGCAGGCCCGGAACCTGGACACCGGAAAGCAGCTGGCCGAGGTGTCCGAGCCGGACAGTACGGCGGTGGTCCGGGTCGGCGACCTCGTCAGCGTGATCGGGGTCGGCCAGGACGGTACCGAGGCCGACCTGCGCCGCCTGGCCACCGTGGCGGCGGAACGCATGTGCCCCGCCGCGAACCCCCACTGCTGAAGCGGTTGTCAACCGGGGCCCCCTGCTCTACACCAGGCGTTAACAGGGGACCCCTCCGTTCGCCTACAGCGGGATGTTGCCGTGCTTCTTGGGGGGCAGGGTCTCGCGCTTGGTGCGGAGCACCCGCAGGGCGCGGACGATCTGGGTACGGGTCTCGTGCGGCGGGATCACGCTGTCGACGTACCCGAGTTCGGCGGCGATGTACGGGTTGGCCAGGGTGTCTTCGTACTCGGCGATCTTCTCGGCGCGGACGGTCGCCGGGTCCTCGGCGTTCGCCAGCTCCTGGCGGTAGAGGATGTTCACCGCGCCCTGCGCGCCCATCACCGCGATCTGCGCGGTCGGCCAGGCGAAGTTCAGGTCCGCGCCGAGGTGCTTGGAGCCCATGACGTCGTACGCCCCGCCGTACGCCTTGCGGGTGATCACGGTGACCTTCGGGACGGTGGCCTCGGCGTACGCGTAGATGAGCTTCGCGCCGCGGCGGATGATGCCGTCCCACTCCTGGCCGGTGCCGGGGAGGAACCCGGGCACGTCCACGAAGGTCAGCACCGGGATGTTGAACGCGTCGCAGGTACGCACGAACCGGGCTGCCTTCTCGGACGCGGCGATGTCGAGCGTGCCGGCGAACTGCATCGGCTGGTTGGCGACCACGCCCACCGGGCGCCCTTCGACCCGGCCGAAGCCGACCACGATGTTCTGCGCGTAGAGGGGCTGGACCTCCAGGAACTCCCCGTCGTCGAGGATGTGCTCGAGGACCCGGTGCATGTCGTACGGCTGGTTCGCCGAGTCCGGGATCAGTGTGTCCAGCTCCCGGTCCTCGTCCGTGATCGTCAGCTCGGCCGGGGCCGCGAAGACGGGCGGCTCGTCGAGGTTGTTCGACGGCAGGTACGACAGGAGCGCCTTGACGTACTCGATCGCGTCCTCCTCGTCGGTGCCGAGGTAGTGCGCGTTGCCGCTGCGGCTGTTGTGGGTCCGGGCGCCGCCCAGCTCCTCCATCGCGACGTCCTCGCCGGTGACCGTCTTGATCACGTCGGGGCCGGTGATGAACATGTGCGAGGTCTGGTCGACCATGACGGTGAAGTCGGTGACCGCCGGGCTGTAGACCGCGCCACCCGCGCACGGGCCCATGATCAGGGAGATCTGCGGGATGACGCCGCTGGCCCGGACGTTGCGGAAGAAGATCTCGCCGTAGAGGCCGAGCGAGGCGACGCCCTCCTGGATGCGTGCGCCGCCGGAGTCGTTGATGCCGACGACCGGGCAGCCGATCTTCATGGCCAGGTCCATGACCTTGACGATCTTCTCGCCGAAGACCTCGCCGAGGGAGCCGCCGAAGACCGTGAAGTCCTGCGCGAAGACACAGACCTGCCGGCCGTCCACCGTGCCGTAGCCGGTCACCACGCCGTCGCCGTACGGCCGGGTCCGCTCCAGTCCGAAGTTGGTGGACCGGTGCCGGGTGAACTCGTCCAGCTCGACGAAGGAGCCCTCGTCGAGCAGCATCTCGATCCGCTCCCGCGCGGTCTTCTTGCCCCGGGCGTGCTGCTTCTCGACCGCGCGCGCCGACCCGGCGTGCACCGCCTCCTCGACCCGGCGCTCCAGGTCGGCCAGCTTGCCGGCGGTGGTGTGGATGTTGATCCCGGCCTCGGTAGTCACCAAGGGAATATAACGATGGTTCAGGAGGGCGCCGCTGTGCACTGCGCCTCACCGGCTTCCGGCGACCACGCACGGTGGGGCCGTAGGCTGGCGGGATGCCCGGCTCGCCGTACACCGATCTGGACCGCCCGCCGCTGTCGGCGGCCCGGCTGCGGCGCGCGCTGGTCGCCCCGCACGGGCCGTGGCGCCGGCTGGACCTGCGCGCGGAGACCGGCTCGACCAACGCCGACGTGGTCGAGGCTGCCCGGGCCGGCGAGCCGGAGGGGCTGGTGGTGGTCGCCGAGCGGCAGACCGCCGGCCGCGGCCGGCGCGGCCGGGCCTGGCAGTCGCCACCGCGGGCCGGCATCGCGACCAGTGTGCTGCTGCGGCCCGGGGAGGCCGTCCCGGAGCGCGGCTGGTCGCCCGTACCACCCCCGGGGTACGGCTGGCTGCCCCTGCTCGCCGGGGTCGCGCTGGTCGAGGCGGTGGCCCGGCTGGCCGAGCTGGACGCCCGCCTGAAGTGGCCGAACGACCTGCTGATCGACAGCGCCAAGTGCGCCGGGGTGCTCGCCGAGTCGGTGCCGGGCGGCTCCCCGGCCCAGCCGCCCGCGGTCGTGGTCGGAGTCGGCCTCAACGTCACGCTCCGCGCCGATGAGCTGCCGGAGAACCCGACCGGGCTGCCGGCCACCTCGCTCCAGCTCGCCGGGGCCGCCGCCACCGACCGGGACCCGCTGCTGCGCGCCCTGCTCCGCGCCCTCGCCGACTGGTACGCCCGCTGGCGCGACGCCGGCGGTGACGCGGTCGCCAGCGGCCTGCGGGAGGCGTACGTGGCGGCCTGCGCCACCGTCGGCCGCCAGGTCCGGGTGCTGCTGCCCGATGGCCGGGAGGTACGCGGCACCGCCACCGGCGTGGACCCGGACGGTCAGCTCCTGGTCGACGCCCCGCAGGGCGAGCTCCGCCTCGCCGCCGGCGACGTGCTGCACATACGTTGAAAGGAAGGGCCCCTTATTAACGCCTGCGGTAGAGCAGGGGCCCCCTGTTAACACCGGCAGCCGCCCGCTACACCGGCAGCCGCCCGCGCGGCCGATCCCCGCGGGATGCGCCGACCGGTTACGGTCAGCGCGTCCTGTTCTGCGAGGAGGTTTCCGTGGCGTTCCCCGAAGACGTGCTCACCGAGGACGAGCACGTCGTGCTGCACCTGCACCCGCACTGGAAGGCGCTGGTCCGGCCGATCCTGGTGCTGATGCTCGCCGTCGCGGCGGTGGCCGCGGGCTGGGTCCTGCTGCCCGAGGGCAGCGGCGGCACCATCACGCTCTACGTGGTGGCCGCACTCTGCCTGGCGCTGGTGCTCTGGCTGGCCCTGTGGCCGTACCTGATCTGGCGTACGACGCACTATCTCTTCACCAACGAGCGGGTGCTGCTCCAGCAGGGCATCTTCTCCCGTGACCGGCGGGACCTGCCGCTGACGCGGATCAACGACCACTCCATGCACCAGCGTTTCGTCGAGCGGCTGCTCGGCTGCGGCACGCTCACCATCGAGTCGGCCGGTGAGCGCGGGCAGTCGGTGCTCCGCGACGTCCCGCACGTCGACCGGGTGCAGACCCGGCTCTACGAGTTGGTCGAGGCCCACGCCGACAAGCACAGCCTGGGCGACGGCGAGATGCGCGAGATTCTCGCCGACATGCGCGACGGCAAGCCGTTGCGCGATCCCTCCGCCTGAACCTCGCCGGCTCGCGTTGATCATGGAGTTGTCGCCGGACGCCCGCCACGGGCCGGACGACGACAACTTCATGATCAACGCCGCCGCGACCGCACGGTCACTGGCGCGGGAGGCGGCGGGTGGTGGTCCGGAATTCGGCGGCCAACTCCGCGTCCAGGCCCGCGCCGACGGTGCGGCCCAGGCCCCCGTCCGCCGGGGCGGGTCGCCCCGGCTGCGGGGCTTGGTCGGTTCGTACGCCCGGTCGGGGCTCGGCCTCCCCGAGTTCGCTGACGGATTCGGCGAGCTCCGCCACCGGGTCCAGCTCCGCCACGTTGTCCCATTCGTCACGCGGGATGCTGTGCCAGTTCTCCGCCGCGTCCTGCGGCGGCGGCTGGAAGACGAAGGTCCGGTACGACCAGAAGCGGAACACGGTTGCCAGCAGGACGCCGCCCGTCTTCGCCACATTCAACGTCAGCAGGCTGGTCACGCCCAGGCCGTACTTCGCCGCGCCAAGGACACCCAGTTCGATGATCAGGCCGGTCAGGTTGAACAGGAAGAACAGCGTGTATTCCCGGCGAAGGGCCGATTTCGGTCGATCCCGGTACGTCCAGTGCCGGTTCATTAGATACGACGTGATCGTCGCCACGATGGTCGCGACCACGGTCGCTTTGAGTTGGCCGTCTCGGAAAGCCGTGAGCGCCAGCGCGTTGAACACCGCGTAATTGATGACGGTGTTGACGCCGCCGACGATGCCGAATTTCAGCGCCTCGTGGATGAACTTCTGCCAGCGCTCGGGCAGCAGACGGACTCCAGGCATGCGAAACACCTTAGGGAAGTGGGCAGGGCCGGCTCGGCCCGGCGGGACGGGATGGGCGGTGGATCACGCCTCGGGCTCTCGGTCGTGGCTCGGTCCCGGAACGGGGAGAGTTCCCGCTTCGACGAAGACGAACCGCCGGTACGACCAGAATCGGAACAGCGTCCCGAGGCCGGTGCCGACGACGAAGCTGGCCACATTGTCGGCCAGCGCCGTCTGGAACACGTGGGGCCAGACGGCGCCGAGCCCGTAGCGACTGACCGCGAGACAGCCCACGGCGATACCCAGGCCCACCCCGTTGAAGAAGAAGAACAGCGCGTACTCGCGGGCCGGGTTCGAGCGCTGGCGGTGCCGCCAGGTCCAGAACCGGTTGCCGAGGAAGGCCAGGGTCGCCGCGACCACCGTGGAGATGGTCTTCGCCACCAGGGACGGCACGTGCTGGGCGCTGGCCAGGTAGTTGAAGAGCACGATGTCGACGAGGAAAGCGGACCCGCCCACCGTGGCGAACTTGCTCAGCTCGCGGATGAGGTGACCGAAGCGGTCCAGCAGGGCACCGATCAGACCTCGACGGGTCTGCGGAGCACTCGGTTGGTCCCCGGTCATCGTCGTTGTCACTCGCAGAGAGTACCGGTTGGGCGTACCCGGAGACCGTAACAACCGCGAGTGGGGTCCCCACCGCCGGCGATGGTCGCCGCCGAAGGTTTTCCGAAGGATTTGCGTGAAACTGCGCGCTAAAGCGGGTATCAGATCGCGATGCCGCAGCGTGGCCGTACCTTGTGCAGTTCTTCACAACCAGTCTCACTGACTCGCGAGGCAGCCCGGTTTACGCTGAGCCCAATCCCAGGTTCCCACGAGGCGGCACAAGTGCTCGCCAGAACTCGTGCATCCCATTACATCGGTCAGCGTCGACCACAAGGAGATGTGACATGGTTGCTCCGGCTACTGTTCGGGGTATCGATCAGGCCCCGACGTCCCACCCCAAACTGCTCGCCTGGGTACGTGAGGTCGCGGAACTGACCACCCCCGACCGGGTGGTATGGGTGGACGGATCCGATGAGGAGTGGCGCCGCCTCACCGACGAACTCGTCTCCAGCGGCACCCTGATCCGGCTGAACCCCGAGAAGAAGCCGAACTCGTTCTACTCCCGCACCGACCCGTCGGACGTGGCCCGGGTCGAGGAGCGCACCTTCATCTGCTCGGTTGACGAGGCGGACGCCGGCCCCACCAACAACTGGATGGCGCCGGCCGAGATGAAGCGGACGATGACCGACCTGTACCGCGGTTCCATGCGCGGCCGCACCATGTACATCATCCCGTTCTGCATGGGCCCGGTCGAGGCGAAGAACCCCATGTTCGGCGTCGAGATCACCGACAGCCCGTACGTGGTCGCCTCGATGCGGATCATGACCCGGATGGGGTCGAAGATCCTGGCGGCGATGGGTGACGACGCCGACTTCGTGCACGCGCTGCACTCGATCGGCGCCCCGCTCGCTCCCGGCCAGCAGGACGTGGTCTGGCCGTGCAACGAGACCAAGTACATCTCCCACTTCCCGGAGACCCGGGAGATCTGGTCCTACGGCTCCGGCTACGGCGGCAACTCCCTGCTCGGCAAGAAGTGCTACTCGCTGCGGATCGCCAGTGTGATGGGGCGCGACGAGGGCTGGCTCGCCGAGCACATGCTGATTCTCAAGATCACTTCGCCGGAGGGTCGGGTCTACCACATCGCCGGCGCGTTCCCGTCGGCCTGCGGCAAGACCAACCTCGCCATGCTGGAGCCGACCATCCCGGGCTGGAAGGTCGAGACCATCGGCGACGACATCGCCTGGATGCGGTTCGGCCCGGACGGCCGCCTCTACGCCATCAACCCGGAGTACGGCCTCTTCGGCGTCGCGCCCGGCACCGACTGGAAGACCAACGCCAACGCGATGCGGACGCTGGACCGCGGCAACTCCATCTTCACCAACGTGGCCCTCACCGACGACGGCGACATCTGGTGGGAGGGCATGGGCGAGCCGCCGGCCCACTTGATCGACTGGAAGGGCAACGACTGGACCCCGGAGAGCGACCGCCTCTCCTCGCACGCGAACAGCCGGTTCTGCACCCCGATCACGCAGTGCCCGATCCTGGCCGACGACTACTACGACCCCAACGGGGTGCCGATCGACGCGATCCTGTTCGGCGGCCGGCGTCGGGACACCGTCCCGCTGGTCACCGAGGCCCGCGACTGGGTGCACGGTGTCTACCTGGGCGCCACGCTCTCCTCGGAGACCACCGCCGCCGCCTCGGGCGCGGTCGGCGTGGTCCGACGCGACCCGATGGCCATGCTGCCGTTCATCGGCTACCACGCCGGCGACTACTTCCGGCACTGGATCGAGATGGGCAAGGGCGCCGACGGCGACGAGTCCAAGCTGCCGAAGATCTACTACGTCAACTGGTTCCGCAAGGACCCCGACGGCAACTTCCTCTGGCCGGGCTTCGGCGAGAACTCCCGGGTGCTCAAGTGGGTCATCGAGCGGATCGAGGGCCGTGCCGAGGCCGTCGAGACCCCGATCGGCATGGTCCCGGCCCAGGACGCCCTGGACGTCGAGGGCCTGGACATGACCCCGGAGGACGTCCGGATCGCCCTCAAGGCCGACCCGGAGGAGTGGCGCCGCGAGCTGCCGCTGATCACCGAGTGGTTCGAGAAGTTCGGGGACAAGCTCCCCGGCGTCCTCTGGGCCGAGCTGGACGCGCTGCGTGCCCGGCTCGACGTGGAGCCGCAGTAGTAGGTGTGACGGGTGCCCGCACCGGGCACCATCGAACCCCATGAAGACGGCCGCCGAACCCACCGAGGTCCGGCGGCCGTCCGCCGTCCGGGCGCGGGCACCCCGCTCCGACCCGTTGATCAAGGAGTTTGCGTCAGGATCCGGCCGGATCGCGGCGCAAACCCCTTGATCCTGTGGGGTGCGGGAGGATGGGGACGTGCGGGACGAGTGGGACGTGATCGTGGTGGGGGCCGGGCCGGCGGGGTCGGCGGCGGCGCTGGCCGCCCGGCGCGGCGGCGCCCGGGTGCTGCTGCTGGACCGGCACGACTTCCCCCGGGACAAGGCCTGCGGAGACGGGATCGCCGCGCACGCGCTGGACGTGCTCGCCGAGTTGGGCGTGACCGGCGCGGTGGACGGGTACGCCCCGCTGCCCGCGCTGCGCCTCGTCGCCCCGGGCGGCGGCACGGTGGCGCGGGAGCTGCCGCGTCCCGCGTACACGGTGCCCCGGCGGGTGTTCGACACCCGGTTGGTGGCGGCGGCCGTGGCGGCCGGCGCGGAGCTGCGCCGGCACGCCGTACGCCGGCTGGAGCTGCGCGCCGACCGGGTGGTGCTCGACGGGGAGCTGGCCGCCCGGGCGGTGGTCGGGGCGGACGGCGCGGGTTCGGTGCTCCGCCGGGCGCTCGGTCACCCGGTGAACCCGGACCGCCACCTCGCGCTTGCCATCCGCGGCTACGCCCCAGCGCTGCCCGGCCCGCCCGAACAGCTCATCGTCACCTCGTCGCCGCGCTGGCCGGCGTACGCCTGGTCTTTCCCGATCGGTGACGGCCGGGCGAACGTCGGGTACGGCGAGGTGCTGCGGGGCGAGCCGCTGACCCGCGCGCACCTGTTGGACCGGCTGGCCGCCCTGCTGCCCGGCACCGACCCGGCCGCGGTCACCGATCTGCGGGCCCACCACCTGCCGCTGTCGACGCACCGACCGGCGCCGGGGCGAGGGCGGGTCGTGCTGGCCGGGGACGCACTCTCGTTGATCAATCCGTTCACCGGCGAGGGCATCTTCTACGCCCTGCGGTCGGGAGCGCTGGCCGGCGCGGCGGCGGCGGGCGCCCCGGCCCAGGCGGCCCGCCGGTACGCCGACACCCTCCGCCGGCGGCTCGGCACACACCTGCGACACAGCTTGGTCGCCGCCTGGCTGGCCCGGCGGCGGCAGGTGGTGGACGCGGCGGTCCGCGCGGCCCGCCGGGACGACCGGGTCTACCGAAGCGTGGTGGAGCTGGGACTGGGTGACGGGCGTCTCGACGCCCGTACCCTCGGCATGATCGGCATCGGCTTCCGAAACCGGGATCAGCCACCGCGGCGCTGATCTTCAGGGTGGGTCGCTACCCTGCAAGGTGATGACTCTGCGGAAAATCCTTTACTCCGTGTACGAGCGCCGGCTGACGGCGAAGCTTGCCGGCAAGCCGGTGCCCCGGCACGTCGGCGTGATGTGTGACGGCAACCGCAGATGGGCCCGGGACATGGGCTTCGTCGATCCCAACGACGGCCACCGGATGGGCGCCAAGCGGATCAAGGAACTGCTGCGGTGGTGCGACGCGGCCGGCGTCGGTCACGTGACGCTCTGGCTGCTCTCCACCGACAACCTCTCCCGGCCGGCCGCCGAGCTGGATCCGCTGCTCCAGATCATCGAGGACCTCACCACCGAGCTGGCCGAGGAGGGCAACCCCTGGCGGCTGCGCATGGTCGGCGTCCTCGACGTGCTGCCCGCGCATCACGCCGCGGCACTCAAGGCCGCCGAGGAACGCACCCGGGACCGCAGCGGTGGCGCCCAGGTCAACATCGCCGTCGGGTACGGAGGCCGGCGCGAGATAGCCGACGCGGTCCGTTCGCTGCTGCTGGAGCACGCCGCGACCGGCGGCACCATCGAGGAACTGGCCAACACGATCGACGTCGACGACATCTCCGAGCACCTCTACACCAAGGGCCTGCCGGACCCGGATCTGATCATCCGGACCAGCGGCGAGCAGCGCATGTCGGGCTTCATGCTCTGGCAGAGCGCCCACTCGGAGTTCTACTTCTGCGAGCTCAACTGGCCCGACTTCCGCCGGGTCGACTTCCTCCGCGCCCTGCGCTCGTACGCCACCCGCCAACGCCGCTTCGGCATCTGACCCCCGGGCCCACCGCCCAACGGCGCACTACTCCATGATCGGTGCCAGGAGCGGTCAGCGGAGGTGGGAGAGAGCCGCGGTGAGGAAGTCGGCCAGGGCGGCGGGGGAGTCGAGGGTGAGGTCGGCGGCGTCGGCGACCTCGTGACCGGTCTCCGGGTTGGCCACGGCGACGCAGACGCCGATAAAGTCCGGGTCGGCGGCGCCGCGGGCGCGTATCGCGGTGAAGGCCTTGATGTCGGAGACGTCGTCGCCGAAGTACCAGGCCCCACCGGCGTCCCGCACCACCTCGCCGATGACCATGCCCTTGTCCCGGTCGACCGGGGGCTTCAGCTCCAGCACCATGCGGCCCGCCTGGCAGCGCAGCCCCAGCCGCTCGGCCCGGGCCCGGCCCCACTCCTGGACCAGGTCGCCGAGCTGCGGGGCGGTCCGCCAGTGCAGGGCGACGGAGAGCCGCTTGAACTCCACCAGCGCGCCGGGCGGCAGCTCGGCGCTGGCCTGCTCGGCCAGCTCGGACATGGTGGGCACCCAGGGCAGGGCGGCCGGCTCGGTGACGATCTCGCCGCCGGAGTGGCTGTGCTCCAGGCCGTAGAGCCCGTACAGGTCGATGCCGGCGAGGCCGCCGAGGCGGTCGCGGAGGAACTCCACCGGGCGCGCCGAGACGATGGCGATCCGGCGTACGTGGGGAGCGAGCGCCTCCAGCGCGGCGAGCACATTCGGAGCGGGCCGGACCGCCGTGGGGTCGTCGCCGACCGGTGCCAGGGTGCCGTCGAAGTCGAAGAAGAGCACCACGTCGGCCGCACGGGCTGCGGTGGCACGCCACGCGTGTTCGGCGTCCAACGGGGTCTGCGGCTGCTGGTTGCTCAGGTTCAACGGTGACACGCGCGTCAGCGTACCCCGGACACGAGGGCGTATTCGCGGCCGAGATATGACGTCCGGGCGTCGCGACGAGTCAGCGTTCGGCGGCTCCCCGACCCCGCCGCCCGAACGGCACCACGGCCGCCTCCGGACCGTGGCTGAGCAGGTAACCCTCCACGAAGCCGGTGTTCCGGTCGCCGGTGTGCGCCTCGATCTCGTTGAGCCGCGCCACCAGGAACTCGGTGAGCGCGCTGACCCGGTCGTTGAGCCGGTCGTGCAGCTCGGCGGTGACGGCGAGAACCACCGCGGTGCCGGCCGTGGTGAGGGTGAAGAGGTTGACGACCAGGGGAAGCTCCCCGCCGTTCAGCACGCCGACCACCACGTTGCCGGTCACGCACGATGTTACCGACACCACCGCGACCACGACTGCCCACCATTTCAGGGTCATGGACAGACCCCTCCTTCTGTCCCGCAGGGCTGGGTTCGGCCTTGTCCCGTCCCCCCGCCGACGACGAGCCCAAGCAGTACGAATAGGGACGCTAGCGTGCCCGTTCCAACCCCGGAGGGAAACGATTGGGTCTTCCCCTCCGTTCTTTCGCCATCTGAGGAACTACCCGACCTCTTTGCTGCTATTTGGGACATTAGCTTGGAAGGTTGGACGATAAGCGAGGTATCGGATGGTTTCCCGGATGTGGAACTTTTCCGCGTCTGACACGTTCGGGTCCACCAGGCGGCGCAGCAGCGCCTCGACGTCCGGATCCATCGGTGGCGGGGTGGGGGCGGTGCGGGGGGTGGTGGCGCGGTCCCAGCCGAGCGCGGTGAACGCCGCCGAGGGATTGAGGCCCAGCCCCTCGCAGAAGGCGACCACCCGCTCCGCCTCGGGGTCGCTGGCCCAGTCGCCGCGTACCCAGCGGTTGATGGTCTGGCGCGAGACGCCGGTACGCCGGGAGACCTCGGTGCCGCTCCAGGCCCGCATGGCACGGGCGTCGGTCAGGGCGCGACGGACGAAGGAGGCGAAGGCGATCTTCCGGGCGTTGGCGGTCTCGGTCACTCCGTGACGGTACGAGAAGTCGGCCGCGCTGGGACGTCCCGGCATGCTGCTGTCACGCTGACGTGACGGCCTCCCCGGATTTCCGGTAAACGATTCAGCGCTGCTCTTGAGGGGTGTCACCCGGGCAGGATAGATGGACACCAGGACGGCGGTAAACAGACGAAAAGCTGATACTGTCACGCTCATGAGACAACTTACGGTGTGTCACGTGTCTGAGACGACGAGTGCTCACATGCGTCACTCCGCGGGTGCCGAGGGGGTCTCGTGACCGAGCTCGCGACCCGCGCCCAGGCCTTCGGCCTGATCGCGGACGGGGTGGCCGCCGGGTTGAGCGCGCCGTGGCGCCTCTACCTGGCCCGGGGCTGCCGGTACCTCTCCCTGAGCGTCGGCGACCGGGCCGAGTGGAACGCCTGGCGTACCCACCTCGGCTGCCCCGAGCTGAGCGTGCGGGTCTACGACGCCGGCGGCGAGATTCGGCGCTCCTCGGTCGCCGAGGTGATCCTGGACGGTTGCCGGATCAGCGTCGAGCTGGTCGAGGAGGTCAGCACCGCCGACCTGGAGCAGCTCCTGGTCGTCGACCCCCTGGTCGAGCCGGAGGAGCGATGACCCGGCGGGCAGCGGCGACGCCCCCGACGCCGACGGGAGTGACCGGATGAGCCCGTTCCTCGCCGTCCTGCTCGTGCTCGTGCTCGGCTCCACCTGCTACGCGGCGGGCCGGCTGCACGGCCAGCTCAGCTACCGGATCGGCTACCGCTTCGGCTACCGCCAGGGGTACTTCGACGGCGACCGGGGTGCCTGGAACCGGCGGCGGCGCGAGGCGCAGGCCGTGATCGCCTCGGCACTGGCCGGCCCCGCCCCGGTGCCGGTGAGCGCCCCGGCGACGCGCGCCACGGCCTCGTTCGCCGGTACCGCGACGCCCGCCGCGGTCACCGCCCGGCCGGCGTCCGGCCCGACGTCGCGGACCACCGCGACCACACAGCTCGGCGGGCTCGCCACCCGGCAGGGCACCACGTACACCGGGTCCTCGTTCGGCGCCGCCACCGGCACGGCGGGCGGGCGGCAGATCGGGACCCTGGTCCGGCGACAGGGCTGACGCCCACCCAGGACGCGGTGTGTCGTCCGCGGCGGACGCGCACCGTCGGAGCCACGTCAGACCGGTGACGGTGGCTCCGCCGGCCGGGATGCGCGCAGGGGGCATGCATCCCGGCCGGTTCCGCCGCGCGCTCGTTCATCTCCCGGTCAGGTGAGATCCACGTGCGCCACTAGCCGATGGGCCTTCGGGACACTAGCGTCTAGGCATGGCACGGGGTTTTCCCGAGCCAGCCGGAGAGCCCGGACCTGCGACCTCGCGCACGGGGCCCGCATCCGACCCCGTGTCCACCGGGCACCGGACGAGGCGGAACACGGGTGGCCGGGTGCCCACCCGCGGAGCAGGCCTGTGACGACTCGCCGTACCCGAGCCGGTGCTGACCAGACCCCGGCCGCGACAGCCACGACCCGCCGGACCACCCGCAGCCGCCGTGCCGCGCCGGCCGCGCCCGCCGGCACCGAGGAGCCTCGACCAGCCGGCCCGGCCTACGTGCTGGACACCTCGGTCCTCCTCTCCGACCCGGCGGCGTTCCACCGCTTCGCCGAGCACGAGGTGGTGCTGCCTCTGGTGGTCATCTCCGAACTCGAAGGGAAGCGGCACCACCCCGAGCTGGGTTGGTTCGCCCGCCAGTCACTGCGCATCTTGGACGAGCTGCGGGTGAAGCACGGCCGGCTGGACCGGCCGGTGCCCGCCAACGATCAGGGCGGCACCCTGCGGGTGGAGTTGAACCACACCGACGACGGGGTGCTACCACCCGGCTTCCGCACCGACTCGAACGACGCCCGGATTCTCTCGGTGGCGCTCAACCTGGCCGCCGACGGGCGTGAGGTCACCCTGGTGAGCAAGGACATGCCGCTGCGGGTGAAGGCGGCGTCGGTCGGCCTGCGGGCCGACGAGTACCGGCACGGCCAGGCCAGCGACCCGACCTGGACCGGCATGGCCGAGCTGGAGTTGGCCGAGGAGGAGATCGCCCGGCTGTACGCGGGGGAGACGCTGGACCTCGATGCCGCCGCCGGCCTGCCCTGCCACACCGGGCTGGTGCTGCACTCGATGCGCGGCTCGGCGCTCGCCCGGGTGCTGCCCGACAAGACCGTTCGGCTGGTCCGTGGCGACCGGGAGGCGTTCGGCGTGCACGGCCGTTCGGCGGAGCAGCGGATCGCGCTCGACCTGCTGCTGGACGAGTCGATCGGCATCGTCTCGCTGGGCGGACGGGCCGGCACCGGCAAGTCCGCGCTGGCGCTCTGCGCCGGCCTGGAGGCGGTCATGGAGCGCCGCCGGCACAAGAAGGTGATCGTATTCCGCCCGCTCTACGCCGTCGGTGGTCAGGAGCTCGGCTACCTGCCCGGCTCGGAGTCGGAGAAGATGTCGCCGTGGGCGCAGGCGGTCTTCGACACCCTCGGCGCGGTGGTGCACGAGAACGTGCTGGAGGAGGTCACGTCCCGCGGCCTGCTGGAGGTCCTGCCGCTGACCCACATCCGCGGCCGGAGCCTGCACGACGCCTTCGTCATCGTCGACGAGGCGCAGTCGTTGGAGCGGGGCGTCCTGCTCACCGTGCTGTCCCGGATCGGCCAGGGGTCCCGGGTGGTGCTCACCCATGACGTGGCCCAGCGGGACAACCTGCGGGTGGGGCGGCACGACGGCGTGACCGCGGTGATCGAGGCCTTGAAGGGCCATCCTCTCTTCGCGCACGTCACCCTCAGCCGTTCGGAGCGTTCTCCGATCGCCGCAATGGTCACGGATCTTTTGGAGGACCCTCCGCTTTGACGCAGCCCTTTGCCCTTATTCGATGGGCTTCGTCGTGTGACGCAGATCACAATTGAGGGCGTTGGTTTCCCATCCGCCTCACTGTGCGCAATGGTGTCCATCGAGCGCCTCCAACAACTCCAGTTCCGCGCGGCTGGCGCCGCGTAGCTACGACGACTTCAGTTCGGCACGTCTGACGCCGTGCCGCGACCTGAAGCCGTCGCTGGAGCCGTCGCACGCACCCGGGAAGATCGTCGAGCATCGTTCGCCACGGAGGGCGGAGAGCCACGAACACCGGTGCGGCGGCTGCGACCGCGAGGGTCGGGGCGCTCACGGCGCCAGCGCGGCCACGGATGGCTCCGCGTCGCGTCGTGTCCGTGCCCCCGACGAAGGGACCACTTCGTGAGTCGGCTGTGGAGCCGGTTCGGTGCCCGTACGGCCGCTGTCGCGCTGCTTTCCGTGGGCGTTGCCGGCGGCTTCTATCTGGGCGAAGACCGACAGACCCAGCAAGAGGGCCTGACCGCGCAGGCCGGCCTTGAGGTCGACCGGGCGGAGAACGCGTACCAGCACGACCAGCAGGCCGAGCACCGGGTGAGGTCGGCCCGGCAGCGGGCCGCCGAGTACCAGGCGAAGCTGCATGCCGAGGCGGCGGCCAAGGAGGCCGCCGAGCGGGCCCGCGAGGCCGAGGCGGCGGCCGCCTCGCGGAAGAAGGCGCGGGCGGCGGCCGAGGCCATGGCCAAGCCGTACGACGGGCCGATCCCGACCTCCTGCGCCCAGTACAGCGGCAACCGCAAGATCGGCTGCGCGATCATGCTGGACGAGGGCTTCGGCATCGACCAGTTCCCATGTCTGGACAAGCTCTGGACCAAGGAGAGTGGTTGGAACCACAAGGCCTACAACGCGGGGTCCGGGGCGTACGGGATCCCGCAGGCCCTGCCGGGCAGCAAGATGGCCTCGATCGCGGACGACTGGAAGATCAACCCGGCCACGCAGGTCAAGTGGGGCCTCGGCTACATCGAGGGCCGGTACGACAACCCGTGCGGCGCCTGGCAGCACTCGAAGGACACCGGCTGGTACTGATCGGGCGCTGACGACGGCGGGTGTGCGGGAATCCGCAAACCCGCCGCCGCGGGTGGCAACCTGGCCCGGGAGGCGAGTGGCGGCCGGTGCCGATTGCTGATAGCTGTTGACAGGTGACCTGGCGCGATCGCCCGACGGGCGATGATCCTCACCGGTTCGGCACCGAGGCGTTCTACGCCTCACTGGGCCGGGCCTTCGTCGCCATGTGTGCGGTCGTGCCGGTGCTGTTCCTCATCGAAGCGCTCGACGTCGGCCTGCACGCCAACCTGGCCGTGGCCGCCGGCATCATCCCGCGCCGGATCCAGGGGCTCGACGGGGTGTTCTTCTCGCCGTTCCTGCACGCCGACTTCAACCACCTCTACAGCAACAGCATCCCGCTGATCCTGCTCGGCACCTTCGTCCTGGCCGCTGGCACCCGCCGCTTCCTCTGGTCCACGATGGTGATCATCCTGGTCAGCGGGCTCGGGGTGTGGTTCACCGGCTCGCCCAACTCGGTGGTGGTCGGCGCGAGCGGGGTCATCTTCGGCTACCTCGGCATCCTGCTCACCCGCGGCATCGTCGAGCGGAGCTGGTGGAACCTCGGCGTGGTGCTGCTGGTCGGCCTGCTCTACGGCTGGCAACTGATGATCGGCATCCTGCCGACCGACGAACGCGTCTCCTGGCAGGGGCACCTGTTCGGGCTGCTCGGCGGGATCGTGGCGGCGATCCTGTTCCGCCGCCGGGCCGAGTTGTCGGCGCCGGAGCGGCCCGAGTCGCCGACCGTCACCCTGGGCTGACCGGGCGCCGGCGCGTCCGCGGGACACGCTTGCCCGGGGGGCCTCGGCCCGCCTACCGTCGGCATCAGCACGCATTGATCCACAACCGAAAGTGACGGTGCGGTATGCGCGAGGTCGATGTCGCCGTGATCGGGGCTGGTCCGGCCGGGCTCTTCGCCGCGTACTACGCGGGGTTCCGTGGGCTCTCGGTGGCGGTGGTCGACGCGCTGCCCGAGCCGGGAGGCCAGGTGACGGCCATGTACCCGGAGAAGCTCATCCTCGACGTCGCCGGATTCCCCGCGATCAAGGGGCGGGAGCTGGTGGCGAACCTGGTCGCGCAGGCCGCCCCGTTCCATCCCGACTACCTGCTCGGCACCCGGGCGGAGAAGCTTACCTACCTCGACGGGCGGCCGGTGCTCGGCCTGGCCGGGGGCGAGCAGCTGCGCTGCGGGGCGGTGGTGGTGACCGGCGGGCTGGGCAGCTTCACGCCCCGGCCGCTGCCGGTGGCCGACGGCTTCCTGGGCGCCGGGATCGTCTACTTCGTGCCGCAGCCGGCCGAGCTGGCCGGCCGGGACGTGCTCATCGTGGGCGGCGGGGACTCCGCCTTCGACTGGGCGGTGACGCTCCAGCCGATCGCCCGTTCGGTGACCCTGGTGCACCGGCGGGACAAGTTCCGCGCCCACGCCTCGACCGTCGCCCGGGTGCGGTCGCTGCCCGTCCGGGTCGTGGTCAACGCGGAGCTGACCCGGCTGTACGGCGAGGACCACGTCACCGGCGCCGAGCTCACCGTACGCGGCGGCGCGGTGGAGCAGATGCCGGCGAGCGCCGTGGTCGCCGCGCTCGGCTTCACCGCCGACCTCGGGCCGCTCGCCGAGTGGGGGCTGACCCTGGACCGGCGGCACATCGTGGTCGACAGCACGATGGCCACCAACCTGCCCCGCGTCTTCGCGGCCGGCGACATCACCGAATATCCGGGCAAGGTCCGGCTGATCGCGACCGGCTTCGGCGAGGCCGCCACGGCGGTGAACAACGCGGCGGTGGCCATCGACCCGACCGCTCACCTCTTCCCCGGCCACTCCTCCGACGGCACCTGACGCCCGCCGCACTCGGGGTCCCTGGAGCAGGTGGGGGTCAGGGGGTGGGCAGGCCGATCAGGTCGGCCATCAGGGCGGTCTGGTGGTCGAAGTACTCGTCGCGGTGCGGGACGGCCCGGTTCAGCCGGCCGAACAGCTCGAAGCTGATCAGCCCGAAGAGCTGGGTCCAGCCGGACATCCCCCGGGCCAGCAGCGCCTCGGGCAGTCCGGGAAAGAACCCGACCGCCAGCTCCGCGAGGTCGGCGCGGACCGGCTCGGGCAGGTCGTCGTCGGGCGGGCTGAGCCGGCCGGCGGCGAGGCCGTCGCGCAGGATGCCGACCAGGGCCAGCGGGGGGCGCTGGGCCGGCGCGACGGTGTCGTCCGGGGCCGCGTAGCCGGGTACGGGGCTGCCGTAGAGCAGTGCGTACTCGGCGGGGTGGGCCAGCGCCCAGGCCCGGGCGGCCCGGGACACCGCGTGCCAGCGCCCGCGCAGGTCGGCCCGGTCGACGGCGGCGTCGGCCGCCTCCACCGCGTCGCCCAGCGCGTCGTACGCCTCGAGGATCAGCGTGGTGAGCAGGTCGTCACGGCTGGGGAAGTAGCGGTAGATCGCGGAGGAGACCATGCCCATGTCCCGGGCGACCGCCCGCAGCGAGAGGTTCGCGCCGTCGGTGGCCAGGTGGCGGCGGGCCACCGTCTTGATCTCGTCGATCATCCCGGCGCGGACCCGGGCGCGGAGCGAGTGAGCGACCATATCCTCACTCTGCCACGGATGAGTGCGCCGATTCAAACAGAGAGCACTGCTCTTGACGATGGGCCGAAGGTGCGTCACGCTCTATTGCGAGAGCAGCGCTCTCGAAACGGATTCCTGCTTCGAAGGGTGGCCACCATGGCCCTGCACGTGATCGTCGGCGCCGGACCCGTCGGCACCGCCACCGCCCGCCTCCTCGCCGAGCGCGGCGACCGGGTGCGGGTGGTGACCCGCCGCGGCAGCGGACCCGAGCACCCCGCCGTCGAGCGGATCGCCGCCGACGCCGCCGACGTCGCCCGGCTGACCGCGCTGACCGAGGGTGCGGTGGCGCTGCACAACTGCGCCAACCCGGCGTACCACCGGTGGCCGGTCGACTGGCCGCCGCTGGCCGCCGCGCTGCTCACCGCCGCCGAGCGGACCGGCGCGGTGCTCGCGACCGTGGGCAACCTCTACGGGTACGGGCCGGTCGACACGCCGATGACCGAGGCGACCCCGCTGGCCGCGACCGGCACCAAGGGGCGGGTGCGGAACCGGATGTGGGCCGACGCGCTCGCCGCGCACCGGGCCGGCCGGATCCGGATGACCGAGGTCCGCGGCTCCGACTACCTCGGCGTGGGTGGCACCTCGCTGGCGATGATGGTGCTGCCCCGGGTGCTCGCCGGGCGGCGGGTCTTCCTGCCGATGGACTGGGACGCCCCGCACACCTGGACGTACATTCCGGACGTCGCCCGTACCCTGGTCGCCGCCGCGACCGACGAGCGGGCCTGGGGGCGGGCCTGGCACGTGCCCAGCGCGCCGGCGGTGCCGATGCGGGACCTGGCCGCTCGCGCGGCGGCCCTGGTGGGCGCACCGGCGCCGAAGCTGGCCCGGATGCCCTATCCGGTGCTCTGGCTCGGCGGCCTCGCCGACCCGACGGCCCGCGAGCTGCGGGAGACCGCCCACCAGTTCGCCCGGCCGTTCGTGATGGACTCGGCCGCCGCCACCCGCACCCTCGGGATCGAGCCGACCCCGCTGGACCGGGCGGTGCCGGAGACGGTGGCGGCCCTGCGCGAACGGCCGGGCGTTAACGCAGCCGGGCTAACGCGGTCGGGGCGTTAACAGGGGGCCCCTGCTATGCGGCAGGCGTTAATAAGGGGCCCCTCCTTACAGTCACTCCTGCTCGGCCAGGGGTCGTCCGTCGAAGTCGACCGCCGAGTAGAGGGCGAGCTTCTCCAGCCGGTGGTACGAGTCGATCACCCGGATCGTGCCGCTCTTGGAGCGCATCACGATCGACTGGGTGTACGCCCCGCCGGCCCGGTAGCGCACGCCGCGCAGCAGGTCGCCGGAGGTGACCCCGGTGGCCACGAAGAAGCAGTTGTCCCCGGTGACCAGGTCGTCGGTGAACAGCACCCGGTCCAGGTCGTGCCCGGCGGCGAGCGCCTTCTCCCGCTCCTCGGCGTCCTTCGGCCAGAGCTTGGCCTGCATCATGCCGCCCATGCACTTGAGGGCGCAGGCGGCGGTGATGCCCTCCGGGGTGCCGCCGATGCCCATCAGCACGTCGACGTCCGACTCGCCGCGGGCCGCCGCGATGGCGCCGGCGATGTCGCCGTCGGAGATGAACCGGATGCCCGCCCCGGTACGCCGGATCTGCTTGACCAGGTCGTCGTGCCGGGACCGGTCCAGCACGCAGACCGTCACCTCGGCGACGTCGGTCCCCTTGACCTTGGCGATCCGGCGGATGTTCTCGGCCACCCCGGCGTTGATGTCGACCACGTCGGCGTACATCGGGCCGACGGCGAGCTTCTCCATGTAGAAAACGGCGCTCGGGTCGAACATCGTGCCGCGCTCGGCCACCGCGAGCACCGCGAGAGCGTTCGGCATGCCCTTGCTCATCAGCGTGGTGCCGTCGATCGGGTCGACCGCCACGTCCACCTCGGGACCGGTCCCGTCACCGACCTCCTCACCGTTGAAGAGCATCGGCGCGTTGTCCTTCTCGCCCTCGCCGATCACCACGACACCGCGCATCGGGATCGAGTTGATCAGCTTGCGCATGGCGTCGACGGCCGCCCCGTCGCCGCCCTCCTTCTCGCCCCGGCCGACCCAGCGGCCGGCGGCCATCGCCGCGGCCTCGGTGACCCGAACCAGGTCGAGGGCGAGGTTGCGGTCGAGGTTCTGGGGTGTCCGCGTCCTGGTGGTTGTCATCACGGCTTCCTCCTCGCGACGTTGCGGGGTGGACCGGCGGGAAGCGGCCGTCGCCGCCGCCGGTTTCGGCGTCGATCCTCACACGATGTCAGCTCCCGCGCCGGAGCGGGGCGGAGGAGGCCAGGATCACCTCACCCGGACGGCTGCGACAATGGGCAGGTGGAAGCCGCACAGCCTGCCGACCGCGTACCGATCGACGCCACCCCGCCCGACGGCCAGCCGCCCGTCCGGCCGACCGTCGGTCCGGCCCTGGCGGCCGGGGAACCGGCCCTGGTCGAGAGGGCGACCGGCCCCGCGCCGCTCGGCCGCGGGGACCGGACGCGCTCCGAGCGGTCGCCGAAGGACATGGCGCTCTCGCTGCTGGTGCTGCTGGTCCCGATCGCCCTGTTGCTCGCCTTCTATCGGGGCTTCCTCGGTGGCGAGGCACCGATCACCGTCGACCCGGCGTCCGCGATCGAGCTGGCCCGTTCGGAGGGCGCCTTCCCGGTCAGCCAGCCGGAGGGGTTGGCCTCGGACTGGCGTACGGTGAGCGCCCGCTACCGGGCCGAGGCGGGTGGCGGGACGCTGCGGATCGGCTACCTGACGCCCGAGGGGCGCGGAGCGCAGCTCGTGGAGAGCAACGTGCCCGCCGACAAGCTGCTGGCTGCCGAGCTGAGCGGCGGCCAGCCGCAGGGCCCGGCCGACCTGCCCGGCGGGAGCTGGCAGCGGTACACCGCCCGGAGCAACGAGCAGGCACTCGTCCTGCTGGAGCCGACCCGTACGGTGATCGTGATCGGTGACGCCAGGGAGAACGAGCTGCGCCAGCTCGCCATTGCGCTGCGTTGAGTCGCTCACTTCGTTCCGTGCCGGGACCCGAATAGTCTGACCGGTTCGTTAGGCTGCCTCGGCCCGACAACCGGCACACGTGACGTGTCCGGACAACAACCGAAAAGAGAACGACGTGAACATTCGACGGTGGAGCGTCGGCGTCCTCGCCGCCGCCCTGTTCGTGCCCGGTCTGACCGCTTGCAAGATCGGGGCCGACTCACCGACCGCCGACGGCAAGTCCGCCGCCTCTTCGAAGCCGGCCGACCCGAAGGAAGCGCTGGCCGCTTCCACCAAGGAGATCCAGAAGGGCAACTTCACCTTCACGATCAAGGGCGGCGAGATCAACGGCGGTGGCACCGTGCACCTGCCGTCCAAGAGCGCCGAGATGAAGATGGAGACCTCCTCCGCCGAGCTGTCGATGACGATGCACTTTGTCTTCATCGACAACGACAGCTGGGTCAAGCTGGAGGTCGGCGGGCCGATGGCCGACGCCATCCCGGGCTTCAAGGCGATGAAGGGCAAGTACCAGCACCTGGACCGGAGCAAGATCAAGGACGCCAAGCAGCTGAACTTCGACTTCGCCGACGTCGACCCGGCGGGCGCCGAGAAGATGATCAAGGCGATCACCGACGTCAAGCAGACCGGTGAGGGCGCGTACGAGGGCACGTTCGACGCCACCAAGGCGGCCGACTCCGACCTGCTCGACGCCGACACGATCAAGGCCCTCGGTGACAAGGCCAGCGGCCTGCCGGTCACCGCGAAGGTCGACGCGCAGGGCCGGCTGACCGAGTTCGCCATCGAGATGCCGGCCGTCGGCAGCGCCAAGGCGCAGACCCTAACCGTCACGTACGACTACGGCTCGGCCGCCGCCGTCAAGGCGCCGCCGGCCGGCAAGGTCGTCGAGGCGTCCGACCAGGTCTACGAGATGTTCAAGGGCTGATCCGAGGGCCGGTCGGGGGCGGCCTCCACCGTCCCCGGCCGGCGTCCGGTGCGGGACGCCCGCGGACCGGACAGGGATTGCCGAACGCCGCTTCAGGGAACAGAGAGGACACGGGCCCGCCCGGGGCCGCCACGCCGGCCGGACGGGGCTCGTGCGCCGCAACCGGCGTCAGGCTGCGGCGCCCCGCCTCCGGCACCTCCGGGCCGGACGACCCACCTGGAGTGGTTTACGTGAAGATTCGACGCTTCAGCGCGGCGGCCTTCGCCGCGGCGCTGCTCATCCCAGTCCTGGCCGCCTGCAACGACGACGGGACGGGCGCGGCGGGAACCTCCGCGTCCCCGACAACCGCCGGCAGCGGCGCCCCGAGCGGTATGCCCGGCACCGGCGACGCCAAGCAGACCCTGCTCAACTCCACCAACGCGATCCGCGACGGGAACTTCCGGTTCACCATGTCCGGCGCGGGCTCGACCGCCGAGGGACAGGTGCACGAGCCGAGCCAGAGCGCGGAGATGCGGATGACGCTCGGCGACCCGTCGTCGGACCTGATGATGAAGCTCGACCTCATCCACTACAAGCCGGACAGCTGGGTGAAGCTGGAGCTGGGTGGCAAGGGCGCCGGCAGCGTCCCCGGGGTGCGGCAGCTCAACCTCGGCAAGTACCAGCACCTCGATCAGGCCCGGATCAAGGGCAACCGGGCGTTGGGCTTCGACTTCGACAAGCTCGACCCGGCCGGTAGCGCCGTGCTGACCCAGGGCGTCACCGAGGCCCGCCAGACCGGCGACGGCACGTACACGGGCACGCTCGACGTGTCGAAGGCGGCCGAGGCCGGCTCGCTCGACCCGGCGCTGATCACCGCGCTCGGGGCGCAGGCGAAGTCGGTGCCGTTCACCGCCAAGGTCGACCCGCAGGGCCGGCTCAGCGAGCTGGTGCTGCAGCTGCCGGCGGCCGGCCAGAGCGCCGCGCAGGAGATCAAAATCGCGTACGCCGACTACGGCAACGCCACCGCCGCCCAGCGGCCCCCGGCCGACCAGGTCGTCGAGGCGCCGCCGGAGTTCTACAACCTGGTCAAGTGAACACGACGACCTCGACGGGACGGCGGTGGCCGGCTCGTCGAGGCGTTCCGCGCCGGGTCGGGGCTCGGCGCCCGCGGGGCGGGTCGAGCCGCCACCCGTCGGCGGGTCAGGCCTCGGTGCGTTCGCGGGCGGCGTCGATGCGGGCCCGGGCGCCGTCCAGCCAGCGTTGGCAGATCTCGGCGAGCTGCTCCCCGCGCTCCCAGAGCGCCAACGATTCCTCCAGCGAGGTGCCGCCGGCCTCCAGCCGCTCGACCACGGAGGCCAGCTCGGCGCGGGCCTGCTCGTAGCTGAGCCGTTCGTCCTTCTTCTCGTCAGTCATGCACCCATCCTCGTGCAGGTCGTCAGCCGTCGACCGTGGCGGTCAGCTCGCCCTCGGCGAGGCGTACCCGCAGCGGGTCGCCCTTGGTCACGTCGGTCGCGGCGCGGACCACCTGGCCGTCGGCGCGCTGGACGATCGCGTACCCCCGGTCGAGGGTCGCCGCGGGGGAGAGGGCGCGCAGCCGGGCCAGGGTGTGCCGCAGGTCGTCGGCGGCGGCGCCGAGCCGGTGGTCCAGGCAGCGGCCGGCCCGGTCGCGCAGCGCGGCGACCTCGGCGGCCCGCTGGTCGACCATCACCTGCGGACGGGCCAGCACCGGCCGGGAGCGGAGCAGGTCGAGGCGGTGCCGCTCCCGGTCGACCAGGTTGCGGACCGCCCGCTCCAGGCGGGACCGGGCCTGGCCGATGAGGCGTACCTCCTCGGTGAGGTCGGGCACGATCCGCTTCGCCGCGTCCGTCGGCGTCGACGCACGGACATCGGCCACGTAGTCCAGCAGCGGCGCGTCCGTCTCGTGGCCGATCGCGCTGACCACGGGAGTACGGCAGCCGAATACCGTCCGGCAGAGCGCCTCGTCGGAGAAGGGCAGCAGATCCTCGATGCTGCCGCCGCCCCGGGCGATGACGATCACGTCGACGGCCGGGTCGGCGTCGAGCACCTTCAGCGCGTCGACGATCTGCGGTACCGCGCTCGGCCCCTGCACGGCGACGTTGACCGTGCGGAACTCCACCGCCGGCCAGCGTCGCCGTGCGTTGGTCAGCACGTCCCGCTCGGCGGCCGAGGCACGGCCGGTGATCAGCCCGATCCGCCGGGGCAGGAATGGCGGCCGACGCTTGCGGGCCCGGTCGAAGAGCCCTTCGGCGGCGAGCAGCTTCTTGAGCTTCTCCAGCCGGGCCAGCAGCTCGCCGAGCCCGACCTGGCGGATCTCGTCGGCGCGCAGGCTGAGCGTGCCCCGGGCGGCGTAGAACTCGGGCTTGGCGTGCAGCACAACCCGGGCGCCCTCACGCAGCTCCGGCGCGCCCGCGTCGAGCACGTCCCGGTTGGTGGTGACGGTCAGGCTGAGGTCGGCCGACGGGTCACGCAGGGTGAGGAAGACGGTGGTCGCGCCGGGCCGGCGGCTGATCTGCGCCACCTGCCCGTCCACCCAGACCCAGCCCAGTCGCGCGATCCAGGCGCCGATCTTCTGGCTGACCACCCGGACCGGCCACGGCTCCTCCGACGTGCTCCGCCCCGGCTCGCTGCCGCCCCGCCCCACCTCACCCTCGCTCACCCGCTCACCCTACGGCCCGGCACCCCGGGGCGGCTGATCATGAAGTTGTTGCCCTTCTGACGGCGTGTCGGAGGCAACAACTTCATGATCAACCGAGTGGGGCGGGGCGAGTTCTGCCAGCCGGTGCCCCGGCCGTGGTACGACGGCGCCAGGTCGCAAGGGTCGCAGCCGCTGCCGGGGAAAGATCGGGCACGTACGATGGTCGGGTGACTGAGGCTGAGACGACTCCCCGGACCGGCAAGCGCGTGCTCCTGGCCAAGCCCCGCGGCTACTGCGCGGGGGTGGACCGGGCGGTGCAGACAGTCGAGGAGGCGTTGAAGCTCTACGGCGCCCCGATCTACGTGCGTAAGCAGATCGTGCACAACAAACACGTGGTGCGGACCCTGGAGGCCCAGGGCGCGATCTTCGTGGAGGAGAACGAGGAGGTGCCCGAGGGCGCCACCGTCATCTTCTCCGCGCACGGCGTCGCGCCCGAGGTCTACGAGCAGGCGAAGACGCGCTCGCTCAAGGCGATCGACGCGACCTGCCCCCTGGTCACCAAGGTGCACCAGGAGGCCCGGCGGTTCGCGGCCGAGGACTACGACATCCTGCTGATCGGCCACGAGGGGCACGAGGAGGTCATCGGCACCGCCGGGGAAGCCCCCGCGCACATCCAGCTGGTGGACGGCCCGGACGGCGCCGACAAGGTGACCGTGCGCGACCCGAGCAAGGTCGTCTGGCTCTCCCAGACCACCCTCTCGGTCGACGAGACCCTGGAGACCGTGGCCCGGCTCAGGCAGAAGCTGCCGCTGCTCCAGTCGCCGCCCAGCGACGACATCTGCTACGCCACCTCCAACCGGCAGCACGTGGTGAAGGAGATCGCCGCCGACTGCGACGTGGTCATCGTCGTCGGCTCGCGCAACTCGTCCAACTCGGTACGCCTGGTCGAGGTGGCCCTGGACGCGGGCGCCCGGGCCGGGCATCTGGTCGACTTCGCCCACGAGATCGACGACGCCTGGCTGGTCGACGCCGGCACGGTCGGCGTCACCTCCGGCGCCAGCGTCCCCGACGAGCTGGTCCAGCAGGTGCTCGCGTATCTGGCCGAGCGGGGCTTCACCGACGTCGAGGAGATCACCACCGCCAACGAGCGGCTGACCTTCTCGCTGCCGCAGGAGCTCAAGCGGGACATGAAGGCCGCCGTGGCCGCCCGCGGCTGATGCGTTGGAACGGATCCATGACCGGGTACGTCCAACCGGTCATGAAGACTCCTCGGACGGTGTTCGTCGCCCTGCTCGCCTGCGCCGCGCTGGCCGCCTGCGCCGGCCCGGGCGCCGAGCCCGCCAGCTCCGGCTCGACGGGAGGCCCAGTGAGCAGCACGCCCAGCCCCGACCCCAGCACCACCCCGAGTGACCCGACCGCGCCCACCGGCCCGGCTCCGACGTCGCCCGGCGCCGCCACGCTCACCGGCACCGTGCAGGCCGGGGTGGAGCCCAACTGCCTGCTGCTGGACGGCAACCTGCTGGTCGGCGGCCCACGCGACGTGCTGAAGGCGGGGGCCCGGGTGACCGTCACCGGCCATCCCCAGCCGGACCTGATGACCACCTGCCAGCAGGGCACCCCCTTCGTCGTCGAGTCCGCGAAGCCGGCCTGAACGGCGACCGCGAAGCCGGACGGACATGACTCCGCCCTACCGGTGGGCCTTGCGGCCATCGGTAGGGCGGAGTGCGGGTGGACCACTGACGTGGTCTCGCCGGAGGTGCTACTTGCGGATCACCGCCACCTTCCACCGGATCTCGGATCCGGACCTGAGGGTGAGGTGCTGCTGACCGGATTCGGTGTACACATCGATGAAGGTGCGTACCTGGTCGCACTGGACGCGCGACCCGTCCTTCTCCTTGTTCACGATGAGCGTCAGCTGCCCGATACCCGAACATGCCACCACGACACGGATCGGGTCCTTGCCGTTCGAGGGGAAGGCAGGAAGCCTTGTGTTGCCCTGCCCCTTCTGTTCGTCGGCCACCACCTTGGTCGTGTATTCGGGCTCGGTCAGTAGCGGAGCCTCCCACCAGTCGGTCGCGGCGGCAGTGGCGGTAGGGGAGCCGGTTGCAGTGCCGGTAGCTGACGACGGGGAATGGGCCGCGGGGTCGGGCCGTGCCGAATTGTTGGACCCGTCGCAGCCAGCCAGCGGAACCGCGACGCAGAACATGGCAACTGTCAGAAGACGCTTGAGGTGCATCAGACTCTCCTTGCCACCCGCTGCTGTTGCTCAGTAGTGGATGTTCCAGCCCTTGCGGTAGGGGGCATAGTAGTCGAAGTACTCGATCGCCGACGTGTTGCAGTTGCTGTACATGTAGTACTTCTTCATCCGGACCTGCTCGCGCCAGACGCCGTAGTCGCCGTAGAGGGTGCTGTAGGGGTTGACGTTGGAGGTGGCGGAAACGCCGGTCGACGCGGTCATGGACGTCTGCACGCCGGCGTTGACGCTGGCGGAGACCTTGCCGAATACCGCCGCCGAAGCCTCGGCGCTCAGGGTGATGCTTGCGTGGTGGGTCACAGTTCCGCCGGTGTCAGCCTTGAAGGTCGCGGAAATGGTTTTGCCGGTGCTGTTGCGGACCTGCCAGCGGTCGAAAATCTTGATGTCGTTCGGCTTGTTGGAGTAGACGCCGTAGATCCAGTGTGGGTCGCAGTAGGTCGAGTCGGTGCACTCGACCGGGAGCCCGATGTCGCCGGACGGGGCGAACGTGCCGCCGCTCCTGCACCCCCCCT